>CALMOP010000149.1 GCA_937871775.1 uncultured Gemmatimonadota bacterium
AGCGTAGGTCCACCACGTCCCGCCGGCCAACTCCTCATCGGTGGCGCTCATCGAACTGTACACGAATCCGCCGTCCGCGCGGCGCATGGTGGTATACAGGAAGCTCACCCCGGCCTGACGCGCGTAGCGGCTCAAGGCCCGCACGTTCCGCTCGTGCTCCTGAGGAGTCACTGCGGCCCCGGCGGCCGCCCTGTCGGGGAAATCCGCGGGCAACAGGCTGGGCACGGCGTACACGGCCGCGGTCAGGCGCTGGTCGATGCCCTCCAGGATATCGGCGCGCTCCCGCCGGTAGCTGAAGACCCCGTAGATGCTGGTGGTCGCGGCGCTGATCAGCAGACAGAGGGTGAGGATCTTGATCCGGATCGAGGTATGGCCCGCCATGATGCTGGTTACTCCTTCTCCGCAACGACCGCCATGATGCCGGTGTACCCGTGCAGGCGACTGGTTTCCACGGTTTGAATCCGCACGTGCCGGTAGCCGTTGCCCTGCAATGCCGCGGCCAGGGTGGCTTCGTTCAGAGGGCAGGCGGGGAAGAAGTGCCTTCCGACCTTGTAGGCGTCGCTGTCGCGCACCAGCACGGCGACCAGGCTCCCGCCGGGTTTCAGCAGGGCGCTGATCCGCCGCAGGAAACCTATGAAGTCCTCTGGATCCTGGGTCACCGCCTCCAGGCAGAATGCGCTGGAAACGACGTCGAAGCCGGTCTGGACGTCAGGGTCCAGCGGATTCTTCCTGGTCAGGTCGCAAGGCCCCACCCGCTGGATGCAGGCGCGCAGGCGGGCGGCCAAGGCATCCACGTCCAGATCCTTCTCCAGGCCGGCGACCCTCTGGATGTACTGGCCCCAGTCGAAAACGCCCGGCGCGCCCTCCAGCCAGCGCTGGATTTCCCGGCGATTGACCTCCAGGAAATCCGTGAACACGATCTCCCGGGCACACCGGCTGGCGCTGAGCAGTTGGTAGATGGTGGGGCCGCCGCCGAGTTCCAGCACGGACAGTCCCGCGGGCAGCCGACCGTAGATCTCGTGGTAGAAATCCAGCAGGAATACGTTCTCCTCGCTCAACTGCGCGTAGTATTCCTCCAAGTACTCCTGGGGATCGAATTGGGAGTACGGCTCGGGCGCAGGATGTTCAGGGTAACGCGCTGGAGTCACGGGGCGAGTCCCTTGCCGCCGGGCCGCCGCATGATGAAACGGTTGCGGTTGTGCCCCTGCCGGTATTCGTACTCGAATCCGTCCATCTTCTGTTCGGTCAGGAAGATGCCCAGCCCTCCGATGGGCCGTTCGGACAGGGGCGCGTCCAGAAGGCGGGCCGCGGCCGTGATCAGGCCGCGCGGATCGAAGGCCGGCGCGCTGTCCTCCAGGGTGATGGCCAGCCGCTCCGAATTGAGATCGACCTCTACGCGAATGTCGCCGCCGATCCCCGACTCCTCATAGCCGTGGGTCACGATGTTGGTCGCGATCTCATCCACGGCCAGCTGGAGATCGTAGGCGGCCTGCTGGGCCAGGCCGGCCTGGCCGGCGGCCTCCCGCACGAATTGGCGGATGAGCGAGAGGGCGTCCAGGGTGCCTGGAAGAACCAGGGGTTCCATGGGCGATTACCCGCGGGCCGGCGGGATTACTCCGCGTCCTGCAGGTAGACGCTGTGGTGGAAACCGCTCATCTCCAGGGTACTGCGCACCGGCGCCTGGCAGCCGATCAGGGTGATGCCCACCTTCTCACCCATCTTCTGCTTGGCGAAGATCAGCACGCGCAGCCCGGCGCTGGCCATGAAACTCAAGTCCTGCATATGCATGACCAGCTTCGCGGGATTGTTCCCCGCCGCCTGTTCCACCGTTCCCTTGAGAACACCGGCCGAGGCCGCGTCCAACTCGCCGCTGAGCGTCAAGTGCGCCTCGGTTCCCTTCATCTCCAAAATCACGTTGAACGCCATGGTCTGGTTCCTCCTGATGATTATTTCGCTAGCAGCACGACCACTGAGCGCGGCCCAACCTGGAAACGAGATTGATTCTCCAGGCGGGGCTCCTGCCCGGAAGCGAAGATGTCCTCGGGCGAGAGCATGCCGGTGTTGACGGCCACGTACCAGGCGCGCCCCTCGGGCGGCCGGGGCAACTCGAACTCCAGCGAATCCCAGTAGGTGCTGACGGCCGCGTAGAGGGTGTTGTCCTCGACCGTCCCGCCCTTGGCGTGGCGGCCGCAGAGCATCCAGGCCACGGCACCGCTGGAGTCGGACAAATCGGGGTTCCAGGCCTGGGTCCCGTGCCAGGTGATGTCCGCCAGCCCGCTGCCCATGTAGTCCTGGTTGCGGACGTGATCGCGGTTGCGCAACACGGGGTGAGCGTGACGGAAGGCCGTCATCGCCCGGGCGAACCGGTGCAGATCCGGATTCCGCTTCAGCCGGTCCCAGTTGATCCAGGAGATCTCGCTGTCCTGGCAATACGCGTTGTTGTTGCCGCCTTGGGTATGGCCCATCTCGTCGCCGGACAGCACCATGGGCACGCCGTGGCTCAGCATGAGGAGGGCCCAGGCGTTCTTGATCTGGCGGTGCCGCAGGGCATTCACGCCCGGATCCGCGCTCTCGCCCTCGCAGCCGCAGTTCCAACTGAGGTTGTCGTCGGAGCCGTCGCGGTTGTCCTCGCCGTTGGCTTCGTTGTGCTTGCCGTTGTAGGCCACCAGATCGTACAGGGTGAACCCGTCGTGGCAGGTGATGAAGTCGATGGAGGCCGTGGGCCCGCGGCCGTTCCAGCCGTAGAGGTCCGGCGAGCCTTGCAGCCGCTGGGCCAGGCCGCCGGCCACTCCCGGCTCGCCCTTCAGCCATTTGCGCAGGTCGTCGCGGTACTTCCCGTTCCATTCGGCCCACCGGCCGTACGCCGGGAAGGAACCCACCTGGTACAGGCCGCCGGCGTCCCACGCCTCGGCGATCAGCTTGCACTTGCCGAGGATGGGGTCGTAGGCGACGGATTCCAGCAGCGGCGGGTTGGGCAGCGGCGTGCCCGAGGGATCGCGGCCCAGGATGGCCGCGAGGTCGAAGCGGAATCCGTCGATGTGGTACTCGGAAGCCCAGTAGCGCAGGCAGTCGAGCACCATGCTCCGCACGATGGGGTTGTTGCAGTTCAGGGTGTTGCCGCAGCCGGAGAAGTTGAAGTACCACCCCTCGGGCGTCAGCATGTAGTAGGTCTGGTTGTCCAGGCCGCGGAAGGAGATGGTGGGCCCCTTCTCGTTGCCCTCGGCGGTGTGGTTGAACACCACGTCCAGCATGATCTCCAGCCCCTGGCGGTGCAGTTCCTTCACCAGGGTCTTGAGCTCGTCCACCTGCATGCCGAGGCGTCCCGTGGCCGCGAAGCCGGTCTTGGGCGCGAAGAAGCCGACCGTGCTGTATCCCCAATAGTTGTACAGCATCTGCCCGGTGGCCGGGTGGCGCCGGCTGTTCTCGAACTCATCGAATTCATAGATGGGCATGAGCTCCACGCAATTCACGCCCAGATCCTTCAGGTAGGGGATCTTCTCGCGGATCGCGGCGAAGGTGCCCGGGTACTTCGCGCCCGAGGAGGCGTGGCGGGTGAACCCGCGCACGTGCATCTCGTAGATGACAAGATCCTCCATCGGGATTTCCAGCGCGCGGTCGTCCTCCCAGTCGAAGTCCTCGAACACCAGCCGTCCGCGATGCGGGAACGGACGGCTCCAATCCGGCTCCTTGCCCCACACGTCGCGGCCGCTGATCGCCTTGGCGCACGGGTCGAGCAGCACCACATCGCGGTCGAAGCGGAGTCCGGCCTGGGGATCGAACGGCCCGTCCATGCGGTACCCGTACTCGATGCCTTCGGCGTCCAGCTCGAACACCACCATGCACCACACGTTGCCGATGCGGAACGAGTCCGGGAACGGGATCTCGGCCAGGGGCTGGTCCCCGCCCTTTTCGTACAGCACCAGGGTGCAGGCGGTGGCGGCGCGCGACATCACGGAGAAGTTCACGCCGCCCGGCACCAGGGTGGCGCCGAAGGGGAACGGCCGGCCCGGGCGCAGCTTGAAGTCGCCGTGCCGGTGGGTGGGATAGAAGTCGATGCGCTTCTCTTCCATGGGGCCCGTCGCCTTACGCCAGCGCCAGTTTGGCGGCTTCCAGGGTTTCGGCCACCCGGAAGAAGTTGAGGAAGCCGGTCATGCTCATGGTGTCCTTGATCTCGTCGGACAGACCCACCAGGGCCACCTTGCCCTCACGAGCCGTGGCCTGACGATACAGGAGCAGCAGCATGCGCAGCCCGGCGCTGGACATGAACGTCACCTGCTTCAGGTCCAGCACGGCCTTGCTCGATTTCTCGATCAGGGGCAGCAGTTCGGCCTGGGCCGCTCCGGCGGTCTTGGAATCGATCTCCCCGGAAACCACGGC
>CALMOP010000150.1 GCA_937871775.1 uncultured Gemmatimonadota bacterium
CCGGTCTGCTCCCCGTTCAGGAATGGGCGGAACAGGTCCGGATCAAGGGCCTGATGGCCTTCGTCTCCGAAGTACTTCAGCAGGTCCTTGACCCGCTCTCCGAGGTCGCCCGGTGCCCCCCCCGGCTCGAACTGCAGCCGGCGCCGCAGCTCGGCGAGGGTGGAATCCGCGAACAGCAGGACCAGCTCGTCGAACCGGTCCTCCAGCGCCCCGTCCTTGCGGAAGACCGTCAGCCGGCTCCGCTCGATCGACGAACCGGGCACGTAATGCATGGTGCCGTGCCCCCGGAACACGGCGCCCATCACCTGACCGCCGACCGGATTGAGGAGGTACAGCCGGCCGTCCTGCAGGGTGATCTCCGCCTTGTCCCGTCTGAGCACCAGATCCCTGACCGCGGCCGAGAGGTCCCCAGCCCCCATGTTCCAGACCTCCTGGAACCTGGGGCCGAACGTCTCGGCCGGCACTCCTTCCCACGGCGGGGCCTGGGCAGCAACGGAACTCGCCAGGCTGATGGTGAGGACGAGGGGAACGGCTTGACGGCGGAACGTCATGAGGGCCTCAGGGCATCGCGGTATTCAGGGGAACGGGGAGAATCTTCCTCCGGGTTCCAGCACCGTCAACTCAACTCCGAGGCCGCAACCGCGCGAGGGTGCCCGCCCAGTCGTCGAGGGTGGTGGCCGGCAACTCGCACCGCGCTCCCTGACAGGCCAGCCCCCGGGTCCCCGCTCCTGCCGCGGCGGCCAGCGTGGAGGGCAGGGAGTCAGGGGTGCTGCCGCCTCGCACCAGTCGGATCACCCGCCGCGGGAAGAAACTCGCCAGCGCCAGCCGGTACATCGCGTCGGCCAGCTCCCGGTCGGCAGCGGTGGGCTCCGCGGCCTCGAACACCACCAGCCAGGTCGGCGGATGGAGCGCCCAATCGATCCCCAGCAGCATGGTCGCACCGAACATCCCCAGCTCGGCAGCCTGTCCCGCGAAGGCCCGTACCAGTTCCCGGTGCCGCTGGCTCCAGCGAGGGTCGCCGGTGTGTTCCGCCAGGCGGGCCAGACACAACGCCGCCACCCCATTGGGTGATGGGGTGGGCGCGTCTTGAACCGGCTTGAGCCGGGTCGGCAACAGGCCCGCGCCGGAGGTTCCCGCCGTATCGAAGAGTCCCCCCGCCGCCGCATCGCGATAGTCTTCCCATACCCGGTCCATCAACCTCTCGCTCCAGTCGAGCCAGGTGGCATCGCCCGTGACCTCGAACGCCTCCAGCGCCGCCTGGGCTACCTGTACCTGATCATCCAGCAGTCCGCCCACGCCGCCTGGCGCATGCCGCAGCCGGCCGGGATCGGGATGCTCGGCCCGGATCCGCCGGAGCGTGAGCAGGGCATGGTCACGGGCCCAGTCGTCCCCGACCACCGGGAAGGCATGCAGCAGGGCACCGGCAAGCATGCCATTCCAGCCGGTGTAGCGGGCGTGGTCTACCTGGGGGGCGGGGCGGCGGGCCCGCGCCGCCCGCAGCCGGGCCTCCGCGGCCTGCAGCAGACCGGCCGCGGTCTCCGGGTCCAGCCCGAGCCGGCGGGCGATCTGGTCGAGGGGCTCGGCGACGTAGAGGACGTTCTTGGCGGGGTCATGTTGCATCTCCCCGGCGGTCCCGATGTCGTAGTAGGCACTCGCGACCGCCAGCGCTGCCTCGTCCCCGATCGCGTCCCGCGCCTCGTCCAGGGTCCAGGTGAAGAAGTCACCATCGTCCTCGAGGCCGACATCGGCATCCTGACTGGCGCCGTAGCCTCCGGCCGGATCCGCCAGCGCCTCGCGAACCCAGCGGATGATCCCGACCGCGGTGGCGCGGAAGAGAGGGTCGCCGGTGACCTGGTACCCGGTGACGTAAGCCCGCAGCAATTCGGCGTTGTCATAGGACATCTTCTCGAAGTGCGGCACGATCCACTGGGCGTCCACGCTGTATCGGTGGAAGCCCCCCGCCAGCTGGTCGTACATGCCGCCGCGGGCCATTCCCTCCAGGGTCCGGCTGGCCATGGTACGGAGGTTGGGGTTCCCGGTGTCGTACCACCGGGTGAGCAGCAGCGTTACCGCGCCTGGATGGGGAAACTTCGGCTGGGTCCCGAAGCCGCCGTGGCGGGGATCGAAGTGGCTTTCCAGCTGGCGGTCCGCCGCCTCGAGCTGCGCGATCCCGGGCTCGCTCGGGATGGCCTCATCGTGATGACCGGAGAGCAATGTCTCGAGGGTAGTTGCCTGTTGCTCCACCCGATCCCGTTCCTGGCGGTAGACCCGGAGCACCTGGTCGAGCACACTGCGGA
>CALMOP010000151.1 GCA_937871775.1 uncultured Gemmatimonadota bacterium
GTCCCTCGAGCTGGGCGGCAAGTCGCCCAACATCATCTTCGCCGATGTGGACGTGGAGGAGGCGGCCCGGCACGCCTGCAGTTCGGTGTTCGCCAACGCCGGCCAGGACTGCTGCGCCCGGGCCCGGGTGATCGTCGAGCGCAAGCTGTATCCGAAGCTGGTCGAGGCCATGGCCGCCGTCGCCGGCGCCATGAAGGTGGGGGACCCGCTCAGTGAGCAGACCGAGATGGGGCCGCTCATTTCGGCGGCCCAGCGGGACCGGACCGAGCGCTACATCGCGCTGGGCCGGGAGGAAGGCGCGCGGTACGTCTGCGGCGGCGAGCGGCCCGAAGGCGAGGGCTACTTCCTCAGACCGGCGATCTTCGCCGACGCCAGGCCCGGCATGCGGATCGTGGACGAGGAAATCTTCGGCCCGATGGTGGTAGTGATTCCCTTCGACACCGAGGCGGAGGCGATCGCCATCGCCAACGACTCCATCTACGGCCTGTCGGGGTCGCTCTGGACCAACGACCTGAAGCGGGCGCTCCGGGTGGCCCGGGCGGTGCAGACCGGGGTGCTGTCGGTCAACTCCTCCTCCAGCGTGCACCTGCAGGCCCCATTCGGCGGGTTCAAGCAGTCGGGGCTGGGGCGGGAGCTGGGCATGCACGCGCTGGAGCACTACACCGAGATCAAGAACGTGTACTTCGAGACGAACTAGAGTGCCCAGTCCCAGTGCCCAGGGCCCAGAGCCCAGTGATGGTGGCCGAGGACGGTTTCACCCCGGTAGGATGGCGCATCGGGGGCTTGCGCTCCGCTGCGGGGCGACTGGTGATTGCCTGGCTCGACATGTCACTTGGGCCCCGTGCGCTGGGCCCTGGGCCCTCGGCCCTGGGCACCCGACCACGCCAGGAGTCATCTCCCTGTGAAGACTCTCTCTCTCGCCAAGCTCGAGCAGATGTCCATGGACGGCAGCGTGGACACTGTGCTCGCGGTGTTCCCCGACCAGCAGGGACGGCTGGCCGGCAAGCGCTACACCGCCCGGACCTTCCTGAGCCAGGCCCGCGAGGGGTGGGAAGGCTGCGACTACCTGCTGGGGTGCGATCTGGAGAACGAGCCGCTGCCGGGCTACAGCTCGTTCTCGTGGGACAAGGGCTATGGCGACTTCATGGTCCGGCCCGACCCCAACACACTGGTGCTGATCCCCTGGCTCGACCGGACCGCGCTGATCCTCGGAGACATCGAAGCCAAGGACCACCAGCCGCTGGCGGTGGCACCGCGCCAGATCCTCCGGGCCCAGGTGCAACGCGCCGCGGCGATGGGGATCACGCTGAGGCTGGCATCGGAACTCGAGTTCTACGTCTTCAACGACAGCTACGAGCAGGCTGGCGCCAAGGGGTATCGCGGCCTGGACACCACCGGCAAGTACATCCAGGACTACCACATTCTCCAGACCACCAAGGAAGAGAAGTTGATGCAGCCCCTGCGCCGGTACTTCGACGCGCTCGGGTTTGACGTGGAAAACTCCAAGGGCGAATGGGGACCGGGACAGGAGGAGCTGAACCTGGGACACGAGGAGCCGGTGGAGATGGCCGACCGGCACAGCATCTTCAAGCACGGGGTGAAGGAGGTCGCGGCGCTGATGGGGCTGTCGGTCACCTTCATGGCCAAGTGGAACACCAACTTTGCCGGCAGCTCGTGCCACCTGCACAGCTCGCTCCGGGATGCCAAGACCGGCGAGCCGCTGGGTTGGGACCAGAAGGGGCCGGCCCACATGTCCCCCCGGCTGCAACAGTGGGTGGCCGGACAGCTGGCACTGGGCCGCGACCTGGGCCTGTTCTACGCTCCCTACGTCAACAGCTATCGGCGCTATCAGGCGGGTTCCTTCGCCCCCACCCGGCTGGTGGCTGGAGTCGACAATCGCACCTGCGGCATGCGGATCCTGGGCCACTCGGCCAAGGCGATCCGGGTGGAGAACCGCTGCCCTGGCGCCGACGCGAATCCCTACCTCGCCTTCGCCGCGACGATCGCAGCCGGTCTCCATGGGATCGAGCAGAATCTCAAGTTCGAGGGGCTCTATACCGGAAACGCCTACGCCGATCCGGCCGTACGCCAGGTGCCCAAGACCCTGTACGAGGCCATCGACCTGTTAAAGCAGTCGAAAGCCGCCCGGACCGCCTTCGGCGACGTGGTGGTGGACCACTACGTCAACACCGCGGTGCAGGAACAGAAGGTCTACGATCAGCGGGTGACGGATCTGGACCTGATGCGGAACTTCGAGCGGGCCTGAACTGCTGGCCGTTGGCTTGTTGGCCGTTGGC
>CALMOP010000152.1 GCA_937871775.1 uncultured Gemmatimonadota bacterium
TAGCTTCCGGAACGGGTCGGACGGGTTGGTCGCGGGGGGACGCAAGCCCCTTCGAGGAAAGTCCGAGCTCCGCAGGGCAGACTGCCAGGTAACGCCTGGGCGCCGAGAGGCGACGGACAGGGCCACAGAAAACAAACCGCCCCGGATCACGAAGAAGCCTTCGGGCCGATTCGCGGGGTAAGGGTGAAACGGTGGGGTAAGAGCCCACCGCCCCGAGCGCAAGCGAGGGGGCACGGCAACCCCCAGTCGGAGCAAGGCCGAATAGGCGGCGAGGTACGACCCGTACCGCCAACGTCCGATGCAGGACGAGCCGCGGGTAGGCTGCACGAGGCGGTCGGCGACGACCGTCCCAGAGAGATGACCATCTGGGTACCGGGGTTGATTCCGGTCACTCAAACAGAACTCGGCTTATGGTCCGGCCTGGATGGGGGGTGGGCGGGGGTCTCCAGACCCAGCCCACCCCCCATCCTCGTCCCCCTCCCGACCCTCCCTTCGGCGAAGTAGGTTTGGCACCCCGGGGCGGGAATCCCCCACGACCCACCGCACACGGGAGGCCCAGGATGGCCTCAACGAGCTCTTCGGACCGGAACAAGCCGTATCCGGAGTCCTGGGAGGAGGTAGCCGATCTACGGGTATTCAGGACCGATGCCCGTGATTGGGACCGCCTTGCCACCTGGCGTCAGGACATGCGCAAGCGCGGCTGGAAGCTGCTCAAGGTCACCAGCGACGAGGTGGAGCTGGTGGCGGTGTTTGGCCGAACCAAGCCGGACCTGAATCTCACGAAATCGTGAGCTGTGAGCCGTCACGTGCATTCCTTCGCGCTGAGGCTGTCATGATGGTTCGTCCCTGGGTAGTCGCCGCGATGGGCCTGGGCCCGGTCACGGTGTGGATGGGCCCCACCGTCGATGAGGTGGCCCGCTACCGGATCGAGGTCAAGTCGGTGGTGGAACAGGACCTGACCCAGCTGGGGCAGGGCAAGCAGAATCAGGCCTTCGCGAATACCGGCTACTTCACGGTGACCACCCGGGACAGCGCCGGCGGCCAGAGTGTGACCTTCACCGCCGACTCGCTGGTCCCGGGCGACGAGTCGCCAATTCCCGCCGACGCGGCCAAGAGCGTGGCCGGGACCCGGTGGCATGGGTTTCGGGGGGCGAATGGCCGGATGGGCGACCTCGAAATGGAGGGTGAGAATCCGGCGGCAGGCATTCTCGAGCCCGGGGTGCAATCGCTGCTCCCCCCGATGGCTCGGGCCACCCCGGCCGGGAAGGCATGGACGGATACCACCGACACCGACAACAACGGGATCGGGGTCAGGACCGTGACCAACTTCCAGACCTCCGACGATTCCTTCAACGGTACCAAGGTGGTCCGCCTCGCGGCCGTCTACAGCAGCGCCATATCCGGTGCCCGGACCACCCCGCAGGGCCCGGTGACCATCGAGGGTACCGGATCCGGATCCAATACCTGGCTGGTCGATGGGTCCGGCAAGTGTGTGTCGGCGAGCCACTCGGCTGACCAGCAGCTCACGGTCAGCATGTCCCAGGTTCCCCAACCCATTCCGGTATCGGTTCACACTGAAGGTCAGGTAATGTTGCTACCGTGAGGATGGCTCGAGGTCTCTGGTTACTGCTGGCCCTCGAAGTCGCCTGCGCCGGTGCCGGCAGCCAGTCGGGCGGGAGACCGCCGGCCCCGCAGCCGGCGCCGCCCCCCGCGCCGCCGCCAACCATGGACCCGGTGCGCAATGTGCCGGTGGGCAACCAGCCGACCTTCCGGTACCCCGCTCACGGCGGTGGGCTCGAGCATTACGCGCTCTGGTGCAGGGATTCGGTCCAGGCCACGCTTCCGACCGGCGAGACCCAGATCCAGTTGTTCGGCCGGACGGCGCACCTGACTCTGTCCTGGGTGGGCGCAGACAGCGGTGCCCAGGTCACTGCTGTCGTTGACTCACTGATCCCGGACAGCGGGCAGGTGGGTTTCGGCGCGATCCTGGACAGCGCCCGGGGTTCCCGCTGGACCGCATTCCGTGATCCGTCTGGCCGGCTCATGGGGCTCGCCGGCGGCAGTGGCTCGGTGGTCGCGGATCAGGTGCGGGATCAGCTGCTCATGCTGTTCCCCGTGATCCCGGCCAGCGGGGTGGTTCCCGGAAGCACCTGGACTGATTCGCTGCGCCAGCCGGCCCGTCTGAGCGCCTTCAGCGCGACGGAATCGGTCCGGCTCTGGAGCCGGGCCGCACTCCCGGCGCCCGATGGATCCTTGCTGATCACCACGGTCCGACTCCGCGTGGCGGCCGATACCGGGACCCAATTCGGGCAGCCGATCAACCTGCGGGCCACCGGCTCCGACACCCTCACTTACCGGGTCGACCAGACCGGACGGGTGCTGGAGGTGAGCGGCGTACAGGCAAGCGATATGGTGGTGGAGCTCCCCGCCATCGGTCAGTCGGTCCCGGCCAAGGAGCACTCAGCCGTCCGCATCCTGCTGCTCCAGTAGCTACATGCGGCGTGCGTTGCGACTGGGATCGCTGCTGGGAGCAGGGTTCCTGTTGTGGCTTTTCGCGGTCTGGCCCCCACCCTCCTGGTACCGCACCCATTGGCCCAGCGGGACGGCCTTCATGGCCAGGCAGTTGCCGGCCGTGCGAGGGTCGGAATCAACCCCGCCCGGCTCAGCGCTCCGATATCGTCCGGTACCGCTGGATTCGATTGCCCCGGCACTGGCCGACGCGGTGGTGATCGGGGAGGACAACCGCTTCCTGGTTCACCACGGGATCGATTACGTGGCGCTGGCCAAGGCCCTGGGCTACCGCCGGGCCACGATCGAGTGGTCCAACCCGCGGGACCGCCGCGAGCTGATTTCGGTGCTGCCACACGCCTGGCGGGACCGGAGCCGGCTGCGGGGGGCCAGTACGATCACCCAGCAACTGGCCAAGAACCTGTACCTGTCACCGTCCCGCAACCCACTGCGCAAGCTCAAGGAGGCCGTCATCGCCTGGCGGCTGGAAGCGGCCCTGGGCAAGCGCAGGATCATGGAGCTCTACCTCAACGTGGTCGAGCTGGGCCGGAACGTCTACGGTGTCGAGGCGGCCAGCCAGCTCTACTACCACCGGTCGGCGGCCCAACTCTCCGCCGAACAGGCTGCCGCCCTCGCCGGGGCACTGCCGTTCCCGTTGCGGTCGAACCCGGGGTATCGGCCGGGACGGATGGAGTGGCGGCAACAGCTGATTTTGCGGCGGCTGCAGGGTGACAGCGTGGTGGTGCCGGACGTGATCGATGAGGACACGGGCGACGACGCTTCCCCGGATTCGGTGGCCGGAGACAGCGGCTCAGTACCGGCGGCTGGATGGGATTCGGGCGACTCCGCGGCGGGCATTCTGCCCCAGTCCGAACCCACGGACCCGGCGAATCCCGGGGCCACCCCGACAGACTCGGGCGCCGGTCCTGTCTTTACGCCGGAGCCGTAGCCCCGGGCGCCCCGGCGTCAGAGAATGCGTTTGCCGAACGCCGACTGCACCAGTTCCACCGCGAACTCCGCCGACCGGTTGCGGTCATCCAGGATCGGATTCACTTCGACAATCTCCAGTGACGTCAGCACCCGCGCGGCGGCGAGAGACTCCATGACCAGGTGAGCCTCGCGGTAGTCCAGCCCGCCTTTCACCGGGGTGCCGACCCCCGGGGTAATCGAGGGATCGACCGCATCGAGATCGAAGCTGACGTGCACCATTCCGGTGTCCCGGGTGACATCCCCGAGCGCCCGCTCCATGACGGTATGGATCCCCTGGCGGTCAATGTCAGCCATGGTGTACACGTGCACGCCGAGCCGCTGCAGGTGATTCCGCTCGCCGTCGTCCACGCTGCGAATACCCACCAGGGCCACTTGGTCCGGGTCGATCTTCCGAAACCTGCCTGCGATGGTCCGGAGCGGTGCCGGCCCGAGCCCCAGGAGGGCGGCGAGCGGCATGCCGTGCACGTTGCCGGAGGGAGAGGTGCGGGGGGTATTGATGTCGCTGTGGGCGTCGACCCAGAGCACCCCCACCGACTTGCCGCGGCGGCGAGCGTGAGCGGCGACGCCGGAGATAGTGCCTATGGCAATGGAGTGATCCCCGCCCAGCACCAGGGGAAAGTGGCCGCGACCCAGCACCCGCTCCACCCGTGCCGCCAGGGCGCGACTCACCTGGGTGATCTCCGCCAGGTATCGGGCCCGGGGGTGGCCAATCCGCATCTCCTCGATGTTCCGGATGACCAGGTCTCCCTCGTCTACCACCCGGTGCCCGAGGGCGGTAAGCCGCTGATGCAACCCGGCGATCCGGATCGCGGAGGGTCCCATGTCGACCCCGCGACGCCCGGCGCCGAGGTCCATGGGGACACCCAGCACATGGATGGTTTGAGCCTGACGATGTCGGGAAGGGGTGGGCATGAGGGGACGGATGATGGGCTGATTTGACGATTGCTGGTTGACGATTGCAGGAGTGCCTGTTCGCGTCCGGCCCACGATCATCAATCCTGAATCGTCAATCGACAATCATTCAATCGACCAGCCTGAGCGGCATGACCAGGGTGAGGTAGGCGGCCGGGTCGTTCCAGCCCACGGGCTCGCAGGTGGCCGCACGCTCGGGGCCCTTGAAGCTCAGGCGTACCTCGTCGGTGGGCATGTACTTGAGGATTTCCAGGAGGTAGGCGGCGTTGAAGCCGATCTCAAGGGTCTCTCCCTCGTAGCCCACCGAGAGTTCCTCCTGTGCCTCACCCAGGTCGGGGGTCTGCACCGAGAGTTTGCAGGATCCACTGGCCAGGCCCATGCGGATGCGGTGGGTCTGGTCGCTGGCCACGATGCTCATCCGCTTCAGCGCCGATCCCAGGGCTCCCTTGTCCGCGGTCATCACCTTGTCGTTCTCCCGCGGGATGACCTGCTCGTAGTTGGGGTACGGCCCTTCGATCAACCGGGTGAAGACCTGGGTCGTGGCGGACCGGAACCCGAGATGGTTGTCGCTGCGGGCGATCTCCAGTTCATCCTGATCTCCGAACAGGCGGCGGATCTGGTCCAGCGCCTTGGGTGGAACGATCAGGTCGGCCTGGCCCTTGCCGATCCCGGCGGTCACCGGGACATCCATCCGGGCCAGGCGGTGGCCATTGGTGGCCACCATGCGCATCCGGTCGGGGCGCAGTTCCCAGAGCACCCCGTTCAGAATGGGCCGGCTCTCCTCGGTGCTGGCGGCGAAGGCCACGTGCGACACCAGTCGCTGCACATCCCCGGCCCGGGAACGCCAGCCGCCCTCGAAGCTGACCCCCGGAAAGGCCGGGAACTCCTCCCGCGGGAGCCCCAGCAGGCGGAACTTGGCCCGGCCGCACTCGATCGTGGCGCGTTGCTCCCCGGAACTGGTCAGCCGAATCGCCGCGCTGGGCAGCTCCCGCACGATGTCAGAAAGCTTCTTGGCGGGCAGCGTGATGGCACCTTCCTGGTCCACCGAGGCCGGCACGGTAGTGCTGACCGCGATGTCGAGGTCAGTGCCGGAAAGCCGGAGCCCATCGGCCGTCGCTTCCAGCAGAACGTTGGAGAGGACCGGAAGGGTGGTCTTGTTGGGGATCGAGGCGCTGACCGCCTGCAGCCCTTCCTGGAACTGCTCCCGCGTGATGGTGAACTTCATCCCGTCCCTCGGCGGTGCAA
>CALMOP010000153.1 GCA_937871775.1 uncultured Gemmatimonadota bacterium
ATGTCTGGAGTACCGGCAGCAGCGGCACGGCCGGCACCATGACGATCACCCGGCTCAGCGGCGGCCGAATCGAAGCCACCTTCTCCTACAGCGCCGAACCCGGCCAGGGCAATACCGTCGGTGGCACCCGCACGGTGACCAACGGGGTCATTGATTTGCCGTTCACCGGCACCATCACGCCGGTGCCGGCCAACGGAGGCGGCAAGGTGAGCGGGACCTTCGGTGGGGTGCTCTACAATGCCTCGTCGGGCAGCGGGCTGCTGACCGACAATCTGGGCCAGCCGGGAATCCGGGTCAGCTCGATCAGTTCCGAGAATACGCTGAGTCTTGAGCTCAGCGGTGTGACCGCACCAGGCACCTTCAGCCTGAGCAACACCGCCCCGGTCCGGCTGCTCTCGGCCGGCCGAAATACCCACCCCACCAACTGTTGCTGGGGGGGAACCGCCGGCGACGTCGGCACCATCACCGTCACCAGCGTGACCGCGTCCAGGGCGCAGGGCACGTTCAGCGGGACGCTGCAGCCACACGCGGGCCAACCGGCCACGACGCCGCTGGTGATCACCAATGGCAGTTTCGATATCGGCATCTTCTGAGGAGCATCCCATGTCACACATGCGACGGCTGGCCATGCTGCTCCTCTCTGCCACGGTAATCGGGGCCTGCGGCGGCGGCGGTACCGATCCGAACAATGGCGGCGGCGGGGGTGGGGGTGGCGGCGGCGGAGGCGGCAGCTCGTCCATGCAGGCCACGGTGGGTGGTCAGGCCTGGGCCAGCGACGCGAATCAGCTGACCGCCACGGCCGGCGTGGGCGTGCCCGGCACGATCGTCATCACCGGGACCAAGGTGGTCTCGGCAAGCAGTTATACGTCGATCTCCCTGATTCTGGCGTACATCGCCGGTCCGGGCTCCTACCCGCTGGGTGTCAACAATGTCACCACTGCCGGTGGCCAGAGCTCGGTGGTGATCGCCGCCGGCGCCGCCCCCCAGAACTGGCTCACCCCACTCAACGGAGCAGCGGGTACGCTGACGGTGACCAGCACGACGGCGACGCGACTCGTCGGCACCTTCAGCTTCGTGGCGCCTCCGGTGCTCGGGGGCGGGGCCGCCGTGACGGTGACCAACGGCAGTTTCAACGTAGCGGTCCCGGCCGGGTTCATTCCGGTGCCCGCGACGAATCACGGCAACCTGTTGACCGTCTCGCTGGGTGGGACGCTCTGGAACGCCGCCACGGTGGTGGGCGCGGGCAGCCTGGCGGCGGGCACACCCCAGATCGGCGGGACCACCACCAGCTACACCATGAGCGCGGCGCCGACGGTGCCGGTCAGCGTCGGCGACTATGCCATCGGCAGCCAGGTCACGGTGGTGGTGACCGAGACCGGCACCAGCAACGCGTGGATGAGCATCGGGGGATCAGGGACCTTCAGCTTCACGCAGGTCGGGAATGAACGGGTAGCTGGCACCTTCAGCGGCGTGTTGCAACCGTCAGGCGCGACCAGCGGCACCCTGACCCTGAGCGGCGGCAGTTTCGACGTGCGCATCCCCTGAGAGCGGGCGGTCGGTGCGGGAGTTCGATCCCCTCGGACCGGAGGCGGAGATGCACGTCTATGAAGGGGAGATCGGGGTGGTCGGGCACATGGGTCGCCGCGACGGAGTTGGCGGTCACGGACGCGCGGTGCTGTCGGTGCTCGAGATCGGGGATCAGCAGCTGCGGCACATCGTGGTGCCGGACCGGCTCGCAACCCATCTCCACGCCGGTCAGCGGAGCCGAGTGCTGGTGGGACAGGGCCTCTCCCACGGGCTCATCACCCGGCCATTCGTGGCGGCGGTGGAGGTCCAGGGCCGGAAATACAAGATCGACCGGGTGCTGCTGACGGCGGCGCTCAAGACCCTGGTCTACTCGACCCTGGCGGTGCCGCTGTTCGGCGCCATCGCCTGGCCGCTCGGCGTGCTGGCCTGCCTCGGCATCGCCGCCTGGTACGTGAGCGATTATCTCGACTTGCGCCGCTTCTGACCCCCCGCCAGGGGCGGGCACGGTTCCGCCGCGTCGAACCGCCGGATCAGGCTCTTGGGAGCGTTGACCCGCCAGGCCTGTTCCAAGACCTCGCGCAGTACCGTCGGTGTTACCCGTCGCAGTTGGACCAGGACCGTGGGATAGCCGCGATAATGATCGGTGACGAAGAAGCTCAGGGGATCGGCCCGCAGCCGAAAATCGCGCTCGTCGAAGCCGCACTTCACCGCCAGCGACTCGCCATCTTCGCGGAGCCGAGCCAGGAACTTGCCGCGGACCCGGAGCGCAACGGTGCCGTAGGAGCTGCCTTCCTCGACCCCGGGAAGGGCCAGGCCGATCCGGCGAACCGTCGCCCAGTTCACTCCGCTTCGTTTCGCGATCGGCTCCTCCCGCCTAACCGGTGGTGAGTACCGCCGCGCCCTGCAGCCGGCCGCCCCGGAGCCGGCTCAGCGCTTCGTTGGCCTGGGCCAGCGGCAACGGCTCCACTTCAGTCCGGACCGGCAGCAATTCCAGCAGCGCGAAGAACTCCTCGCCGTCCTGTCGCGTCAGATTGGCCACCGACCGCACGCTGCGCTCACCCCATAGCAGATCGTAGGAGAATGCGGGGATCGGGCTCATGTGGATCCCGGCGCACACCACCGTGCCGCCCGGCCGCACCGCGGCCAGCGCCACCGGCACCAGCGCGCCCACCGGTGCGAACAGGATCGCCGCATCCATCGGCTCGGGCGGCCGCTGGTCCGAACCGCCGGTCCATGCCGCCCCCAGTTCCCGGGCGAAGGCCTGGGCCTTGAGGTCGGCGGGCCGCGTGAAGGCGAACACGGTGCGCCCCTGGCTGGCCGCGAGCTGGGCCACCAGGTGGGCCGCGGCGCCGAAGCCGTACAGCCCCAGGCGGCGTGCCTCTCCCGCCGCCGCGAGCGCCCGGTAGCCGATCAGGCCGGCGCAGAGCAGCGGCGCGGCCGCCACATCCTCGTAACGCGCCGGGATCGGGAAGCAGTAGCGCTCGTCGGCGACGGTGTACTCGGCGTAGCCACCCGGCAGCTGGTACCCGGTGAAGCGGGCCCGGGAACACAGGTTCTCCCGCCCGCCCTGACAGAACTCGCAGGTCCCGCAGGTCCAACCCAGCCACGGCACCCCGACCCGGTCACCGGGGCGGAACCGGGTGACGTTGCTCCCGCACGCATCCACCCGGCCCACAATCTCGTGGCCCAGGATCAGGGGAAGCACCGGTTGGGTCAGTTCACCATCGGCGACGTGCAGGTCAGTCCGGCATACCCCGCAGGCCGTCACCGCGAGCCGCAGCTGCCCCGGCCCCGGCACGGGGATGGGTAGATCCGCTTCCCGAAGGGGGCGGCCGGGACGATCCAGCAGCATCGCCAGCATGAGAACCTCCTGTCTCCTGCCTTCCGTCTCCCCGGGCTGGTTTCCGCCCCAGTCTGGTACCGAAACCAATCTATCGTGACCGCGCCGAGCCTCCACCCCTCGCTCGAGGAATCCTCATGTCCAAGCCAAGTCTGCTGATCACCTGGGTGCGCAGATTACCCAGATTGAGCGGATCACCGCAGCTGAACCGCCTTTGTGTAATCTGTGTAATCTGTGAACTCAATTCGACCGCAAGATCTGGATAGCGGCCCTCTGCCCAGCGCAGTATCCTCGTTGCCATGGCCACCACCCTGCTCCCGTCATCCGACGCCCTCTGGGAGGCGATAGCCTCACGGGACTCGACCTGGGACGGTCGGCTGTATTACGGGGTGACCAG
>CALMOP010000154.1 GCA_937871775.1 uncultured Gemmatimonadota bacterium
GAAACAGGCCTAGGGCCGCGGGCCAGGCGTAACCGACCACCGATCCCTTCGAGGTCTTTGGGGCACTCCGGGCGCTGTCCGCGACCCGGTCCCAGATCGGCTTCAGCAGGCGGGGGGCTGGGGCGCCCAGGGCGGTGTACAGATGGCTCTGGTAGAAATACCCCAGGAGCGAACGACCGCCCAGCTTCCGCGATCCCATGATGTCCGGTGCCAGTACGGCGCCCACGGCCGCTGCCAGCTCCAGGTCCCGGCGTGCCAATTCCACCTTGCCGAGATAGCCCAGCAGGTTCGCGCCGTGGGCCATGGTGCCTACGGTCTCGTAGGGGAGCCGACCGGTGTCGAACGCCTCGACCCTCAGCGTGTCCAGTGCCTGCGCGATGGTGTTGGAGGCTTCCTGGATGTCACCCCGTTCACTCAGCACCCTGGCCCGCACAAAGGGCAGATCGGCCCGGGCCGCAGTGCCGCGGTCTCGAGCCAGGTGGTCGATCTCTGCGAGGGCCGCATCGTACTGATGACCCATCGACAGGGCGTAGATCAGTGCGTTCTGGGCGTGGACGTTTCCGGGCTGGTGCACCAGCCAATCGCGAGCACTGTTGATCCCGTCGCTACGGGCTCGCTGGATGCTCTGGCTGATCGTGGCGGCCGTCAGCCCCGCCGCGGGGCCGCCATCCTTGGTCGGCGCCATGCTGTCACCGGGCAGCAGGGCCAGGTAGGGCCGGTCGCCGGCCCCGAACCGGTACAGCTGGGCCAGGTGCTCGTAGGCGAGGAAATACCCCGGGTCGAGTGCGATGGCCTGCTTGAACGCCCGGAGTGAGGTCGAATAGCGGGCCGGTTCTATCATTGTCGCCGGATCATGGAACACCACATCGCCGAGCCCGTACCAGGCGTCCGCGTCGCTGGAATCCCGCGCCAGGAGTACCCGATAGGCCTCCTGCCCCTTGGCGTAGTTCCCTTCCAGAAAGTCGCGGTAGGCACCGATCATCGCCCGGTCATGTTCGGGCAGTCGGTCCGACATCAGGGTGGCCCGCCGAATCGCCTCCGTTCCCACGCTGTCGGCGCCTGCGATCCATCCCCGGGTCAGGGAAAGCTTGTAGTACGCCAGCCCGAAGGTGGAGTCGAGCTGCACTGCCCGGGTCAAAGAACCCATGGCCGCCGCCAGGTCCCAGGCATTCAGCTCGCCGATCCCCTGGAGGTAGAGTCGATAGGCCGCAAGCGAAGCGGTCGTGACCCGGGCCAAGTCGGTGGTCACCCCGGACGGAGCCCCCGAGAGATCGAGGAGCTTGCCGGCCAGCTGATCGAACAGCGGCCGGACGTCCTCCCCCGGTTTGCCGCGCACCTCCGCCACATCGACCCGTCGACCGGTGGCCACGTCAAAGACCCGAGCGGTCAGCTCCAGGGAGTCGCCGACCCGGGTGAAATCCCCTAGCACCACCGTCCACACCCCGGCGTCGCGGGCCAGGCGCTGGGCCATCTCCAGTCCCAGCGGACTGGCGCCCCCCAGCCGGCGTCTGGCCAGCAGGTCGTGCAGCCGCTCGTGGTCCACCACGGTGAGGTCGGTCCACTGGGACAGATTGAGGGTCAGCATGCTGACGCTGCCGTCCCGCACCCACTCGACTGCCGGGTCCTGGCGCAGGTTGTCGAAGGGGAGGATCAGCAGGGAATGGCGCGGATTGACCCCCGCCGGTGGCCCATCCCGGCGGAAAGCCACGGCCGCCGCACCCAACAGGACGACCCCGATCCCAGCCGCCACGGCGATCCGTCGGTACCGGCTCAGGCGCCGCCGGCCGACAGGACGCTCGCCCAGCACCGCCTGCTGGAACTCGGCCCCGGTTTGCCAGCGGAGTGAGGGATCCTTCTCCAGGGCCCGCGCGATCGCCCCCGCAAGGGAGCCCGGCGTATCGCCTCGGGCCGTCTCCACGGGCGTTGCACGTTCGGAGAGGTGCTTCGATGCAACCGCCGCGCCGCTTTCGGCCCGGAAGGGCGGTCGGCCAGCGAGCATCTCGTAGGCAACCACACCCAGCGAATACAGGTCGCTGCGCGAGTCGACCACTTCACCGGCGGCCTGCTCCGGGCTCATGTAGGTGGGGGTCCCGACGGCTACGCCCTGTGCGGTACGGGTGCCAGTGGCTTCCCCGGTAATCACCCGTGCCACCCCGAAATCGGCCAGCATCGGCTGACCGGTTGCCTGATCCAGCAGGATGTTCTCCGGCTTCACATCGCGGTGCACCAGCCCGGCTGTGCCGGCCGCATGCAGCCCATCCGCCAGCTCGGCCACAATCCGCTGGACATCCGCCACCGGGAGCCGGCCCTCCCGGATCAGCCGCTGGCGCAGGCTCTCGCCGGGCACGTAGTCCATGACGTAGAAGAACAGGCCCGTCGCTTCGCCGGCGCTGTGGACCGTCACGATGTTGGGGTGGCGCAGCCTGGCGATCATCCGAGCCTCCGCCAGGAAACGCTCCGTAATCGAGCTGTGCACGGCGAGCTCGGGATGGACCACCTTGACGGCCACCGGCCGGTCCAGCGTTGTGTCCCGGGCCAGGAAGACCACCCCCATGCCGCCGCGCCCCACCTCCCGTTCGAGACGGTATTGGGGTCCCAGGGCTACCTGCAGGCGGGCTATCAGCTCGTCGGGCACGGTCATGACTTGTTTCGGGACAATCTCTGGAGACGGTGGACGGCCGGCGGGATGGACATCGGCCCGGGTCAACCCATCAGGATATTGACGCTTTCTGCACCGCCGAGGTTGCAACCTGTGCCGGGGATCGGTTGACGGGCCGTTGACGGCCCCGATCTACTATGACCGCCCCACCACAGGAGGGTCCATGACGACCGCCGTCCCCGCCCGGCATCCCGTGATCGCGGCCGTGCTGCGTCCCGAGGAGCGGAATCGTGTCGAGGCGGCCAGCGGCGGCTGGTTCTCCCTGGTCCACCGCGACTCCATCCCCGATGCGATCCGGGCTGTACGGGAACGGCCTGTGGACGCGATCCTGGTTTCGGTTCACCGCTGCCACGATCAGTCACCTGACCTTCTGGGGCGCCTGATCCAGGGCTTCCCGGGCATCCCCACCGTGGCGCTGGTGAGTTCGCATGACGCGGCAGGCTCTGAAACCCTGCTGCACTTGGGGGCCAACGGCGTGCGCCAGGTGATCGACGTAACCGGCCCGGAAGGTTGGCATCGGTTGCGGCAGGTGCTGGGGGAGCCAGCGACCCGGGATACAGCGCGGATTCAGGGGCCGGTCCTGGCTGCGCTCGGAGGGGTCACGGCAGACACCAGACTCTTCTTCGAGGTCCTGATCCGTCTGGCGCCCGGCCTGGCCACTGCACGGGAACTCACCGACCAGCTCGGGGTCCGGTGCACCACGCTGATGTCTCGATTCAGTCGCGCCGGGCTACCCTCTCCGAAGAGCTACCTCGCCGCAGTGCGCCTGGTCCATGCAACCCTGCTGTTCGACCGGCCCGGGTACACCGTGTCGGACGTCGCCTACCGCCTCGACTATTCCTCACCCCAGAGCTTCGGTCGCCATGTCCGGGCCCTGCTCGGCATCACCAGTTCCGAGCTGCGGCGGCGGTTCCCGTTCGAAGTGGCGTTGACCCGGTTCATTGACCTGATGCTGAAGCCCTATGGCGAGGTCTGGCCGACCTTTCGTCCGCTAGCCCGGCGGGACCGCCAGGCTGCCTCAGGAACCTAGGCCGAGGTTTGTAGCAGTAGTTAGGGCAACCACCTCAAGTCCAGTGGCTTCAATGGCGGCCCGACCGCCCTCTTCGCGGTCGACTACCGCCAAGACCCCAAGGACGCGCCCTCCCGCCGCCTGGACCGCGGCGATCGCCTCTCGCGCCGACCCTCCGGTGGTGATGACATCCTCCACGACCACCACTGCGTCGCCGGTGTTGAGGTTGCCCTCCACCCGACGACCGGTGCCGTGGGACTTGGCTTCCTTACGGACACTGAAAGCATCCACCAGCGGTGGGTCTGCGGCGCTGGCAGCCGCGATTGCGTAGGCCACGGGGTCGGCCCCCAGCGTGAGGCCCCCGATGGCCCGAGGGGTCCAACCCCTTCGCCGGATGGTCTCCAGCCCCAGCCGGCCGATCAGCGTGAGCCCGGCGGCGGACATGGTGGTGAGGCGGCAGTCGATGTAGAACGAGGAAGTCCGGCCGGAGGCCAGGAGGAACTCTCCGCGGCGTACTGAGCGGGCCAACAACAGGTGGTCAAGAGGCCTGTGGTCGGCCCCGGTCATTTGCCAAACAGGTTCTTGATGAAGCTCTTCCGCTCCCCGCCTGAATTGAGGGCAGTGCATAGCCGGGAGGCGAACTCGTCAATGTTCTTGGAGCGCTTGCCCAGGTCTCGTTCCAGACCGAGCATGAGCGCTTCCTCCACCGCCGGGGGGAAACGCAGTCCCTTCACCGCCTGATTCACGGGGACGGGAGGTTGGGTCAACAGCTGCTGGAACAATTCCCTGGGGGAACGGCCGCTGTATGGGAGGGTGTTGGTGAGGAGGTAGTAGGCGATGGTGGCCAGACTGTACACATCCGCCTGTTCACTGACCAGCTCTCCGGAAAGCGCCTCCGGGGCGACATACTGGAGGGTTCCCACGAAGAATCCGGTGCGGGTCAGCCGCTCCTCGGGTTTCAGATCGGCGTCCCGGGCGATGCCGAAATCCAGCAGGACCGCACGCTGTGTCGGCGGGTGGTACATGATGTTGGCGGGTTTCAGGTCCCGATGGATGATGTTCTCGCCGTGGGCCGAGGACAGAGCGGCCCCGATCTGCTCGATGATGGTGGCCACCAGAGCCGGCGCCAGCGGGCCCGATCGCGTGGCAAATTTTTCCAGCGTCTCGCCTTCGACCCACTCCATGGCGAGGTAGTAGAGGTCCTCGACCGGACCGAAGTCATAGGTCCGCACGATGTTCGGGTGATTGACCCGGGTTCCGAACTCCGCCTCCCGCAGGAACCGTTTCACCGCCACCGGGTCCTGGGCCAGACGCGACCGCAGGACCTTCAATGCCACTTGGCCCCGTTCGGGGTGTTCGGCGCGGTAGACGGTGGCGGTACCACCCTCTCCCACATGCTGCAGAAGACGGTAGCCGGCGATGGTCCGGCCGAGGAGGTTGTCTTGGGTCATCGAAGAGGTGAAGGTAGTTCGCCAACGGAGGGGGAGCAAGCAGCGCTGCTTGACGCTCCTGAGCCACGGACGCTACTGTTCGAGATGCATCCCAGCCGTGTCTCGCGGTGCGCCTGCACCGCCCTGATCCTCCTGGTGGGTTGCGGGTCCTGGGGTCGGGTCGGCACCCAACCACCCCCCGCCCAGGGTGAGACCCTCACCGAGATTCTGGACCTCGGTTCCATCTACAAGCGGATCGGGCGGTTGACCGCTCCGGAGCCAATCCCGTTCGTGGCGGACGCGGCCTTTCTGGCCGGGCCCCGCGATTCGACCATCGCCTTGCTGGGTGTCTCGCTGGAGAACCGCTATCTGGCGTTTCAGCGTGAAGGCGGTGGCTTCGTGGCCCACTACCGGGTCGAAATCACCGGAGCCCCGGCCGCGGGCGGTGCATCGGTGAGCTCTGCGCGGGACCAGACCGTCCGGGTGGCCTCCTTTCTGGAAACCCAGCGCAACGACGAAAGCGTGCTCTACCAGGACGGCTTGACCCTGGCCCCCGGCGATTGGAAGCTGAGCGTCGCCGTCACGGATCAGGGCGCCCATCGCAGCAGCCGGGCGGAACGCAGCTATCGGGTTCCGGGGTTTCCCCCGGGAAGTGTCTCCTCGCCGGTGCTGACGTACCAGAGCAAGGGACGCGGGCTGCGGGCGACACCGATCGGCATCATCCTGAACCCTCGCGGAACGATCGCCTACGGCGGCGACACCGCGATGGCGTATATCGAGGGCTACTCCCTGCCCGGTCCGACCCTGGTGCCGGTCCGGCTGCTGGATCCCCGGGACAGCCTGATCCTCGAGGATACGCTGCGCTACGTCGGGGGGCGGGAAGTCGAAAGCGCGACCATCCGATTCGCCCCCGATTCTGCGCCGCTGGGAGAACTGCGTATTCTGGTTGGCACTCCCCCCCGGGTGGACAGCACCCTCGCCATCGTGTCGTTCTCGCAGGGCTGGGTGGTGAGCAACTTCGATGAGTTGGTGACGCTGCTGCGCTACTTCCCGTCATCGCGAGCCCTCGATTCCCTGCGACATGCCCCACCGGCAGAACGGGGTCGGCTCTGGAAGGTCTTCTATCGCGGCAGTGACCCCAATTCGATGACGCCTGGCAACGAGGCTCTGGACCTCTACTTTGGGCGGCTGGCGCAGGCCAATGTCCAGATCCGGGGCGAGGGCGTACCGGGCTGGCGGACCGATCGCGGAGAAGTCCTGGTGCGGGTCGGTGAACCTGACGAGGTCTTCGACGCCAGCCCGGGCAACCAGGCCCGGATCATCCGCTGGAGCTACACCCAGTACCAGCTCACGCTCTATTTCACGGACGAGGCCGGCTTCGGCCGCTATCGCATTACGCCGGCCTCGCGCGCCGAACTGGAGCGGGTAGTGGCGCGGATCAGTTGAGTTCTCGCGGCGCGAACGAGTCGACACCTTCCCCCCACTCGCCGGGGGCGGCACATTCCTCCGATGCCGCATCACCAGCCGCCACAGCTGTTCCTGATCGACGGTTACGCCCTCATCTATCGCGCCTTCTTCGCGCTGATCAGCCGGCCCCTCCGGACCTCCCGCGGCGAAAACACCTCGGCGGCCTGGGGGGTGGTCAACTTCCTGCTCCGACTGCGGGAACAGTACCAGCCTGATTACCTCGCCTGGGTGCATGATGCCGGGGACTCCTTCCGCACCGAGCTGTATCCCGAATACAAGTCCACCCGTGAGAAACTCGACCAGGAGCTCCAGGCCGAGTTCGACCGCTCGGTTGAGCGGATCGAGGAACTGCTGGCCGCGTTCGGTGTCCCGGTCATAAGCGTTCCCGGCTACGAGGCGGACGACGTGATTGGCACCCTGGCCCGCGAGGGTGTGGAGCGCGGCTGGCAGGTGGTGGTGGTCTCGGGCGACAAGGACTTCTACCAGTTGATCGAGGAGCGGGTCGCGCTGCTCAACCCGGGCCGGGGTGGCCCCGCCGGAGTCGACGAAACCTGGGTTGACCGTAGCAACGCCGCGGAGCGCCTGGGTGTCGACCCGGGCCAGGTCATCGATTACCTCGCCCTGGTGGGCGACAGCTCCGACAATGTGCCGGGAGTACGGGGCATCGGGGCCAAGGGCGCGGTCGAGTTGCTGCAGCAGTTCGGATCGCTGGAAGCCATGCTCGCCCGGATTGGCGAAGTGAAGAGCAAGCGCGCCCGTGAGGCCCTCGAGCAGCACGCGGAGGATGCCCGCCTCTCGCGGCGCCTGGTCACCATCCTCACCGACGTCCCCGTCAGCCTCGATGAAGCGACCCTGGCCGGCCGGGACCCTGACCGACCCCGGCTGCTGCGCCTGTTCAGCGAACTGGAGTTCACCTCACTTGCCAGGCGGCTCGACCTCGCCCCCCCTGTGGCGGCGGATGCCGCTCCCCAGGCGCTGGTCGCGGTCGAGTCTGCTGGGCCTGCGGTCCGGGTTGTGGACGATCCCGGGGAACTGCCCGATCTGGTGCGGCGGCTCCGGCGAGCCCGATTGGTAGCCTTGGACACCGAGACCTCATCCCTGGAGCCCCATGACGCGGAACTGGTGGGATTGGGGCTCGCTGCCGCCGGAGAGGTCTGGTATCTCCCCTTCGGCCATCATCCGCGGGCCGGTGAACTGGCCGCTCCCGCCCCGGTCCGGAACCTGCCACCATTGGATGATCCCCCCTGCGCCCCGCTGGCCGCCCTGCTCCAGGATGCCGGAGTGCCCAAGGCGGGGCACAACATCAAGTACGACTGGCAGGTGTTGCGGCGGGCCGGAGTGGAGCTTGGCGGTGTCGGCTACGACTCGATGCTCGCCAGCTTCGTGCTCGATCCGGGCCGGCGATCCCATGGGATCGATACCTTGAGCCTGGAGCATCTCGGCCAGGCCATGCGGCAGTACACTGACCTTACCGGGCGGGGGCGCACCCAGATTCCCTTTGCCGAGGTGCCGGTCGGGGACGCGGCGGCGTACTGCGGCGCCGATGCGGCCGCCGTGCTGCGGCTGGAGGAGTTCTTCGCGCCGTCGCTCCGCGAGATGCGCCTGGAACAGCTGCTGGCGGAGCTGGAACTGCCCCTGGTCCCTGTGCTGGTGGACATGGAGTGGGATGGCATCGCGCTCGACCAGGCGCTGTTCTCCCAGCTGTCCCGGGAGCTGACCCGGGACCTGTTGGACCTGGGAGCTCGGATCGCGGCCGCGGCCGGCCACTCGGTGAACCTCAACTCCCCCAGGCAGCTTGCCACCCTGTTGTTCGACAAGCTGCAGTTGCCGATCCTCAAGAAGACCAAGACGGGCCCCTCGACCGATGCCGATGTCCTGGAACAGCTGGGGCAGCTCGGGCACGAGGTGCCCAACCTGATCCTGGAATACCGGGAGGTTCAGAAGCTCAAGTCGACCTACGTGGAGGTCCTTCCGGGGAGGGTCAACCGCAGCACCGGACGGGTTCACACCAGCTTCAACCAGGCCGGGGCGGCTACCGGCCGTCTGAGTTCCTCGGAACCCAACCTCCAGAACATCCCGGTTCGGTCACCCCGGGGCGAGGCGATCCGGCGGGGGTTCATTCCCGGGCCCGGCTGCCGCTTCGTCGTGGCGGACTATTCCCAGATCGAGCTCCGGCTCATGGCCCACCTCTCCGAGGACCCTGCGTTCATCGAGGCGTTCCGATCAGGGGGCGACATCCACCGCCAGACCGCGGCGCTGATCTTCGGCGTCCCGCTGGCCCAGGTCACCCCGGAAATGCGGGCCCGCGCGAAGACAATCAACTTCGGCACCATCTATGGCCAGGGCCCCTTTGCCCTCTCGCGACAACTGGGGATCGGCCAGGAGGAGGCCCGGGCGTTCATCGTCCAGTACTTCGAGCGTTTCGCAGGGGTGCGGGCCTACCTGGACCTGCAGGTGCGGCTGGCCCGGGAGCATGGCTACGTCGAGACCCTCTTCGGGCGGCGGCGGTATATCCCGGAGATCAAGGACAAGAATTTCAACCTCCGGGCCTTCGCGGAGCGGACCGCCCAGAACACCCCGTTGCAGGGGTCGGCGGCGGACCTCATCAAGGTCGCGATGGTCCATATCCACCGCGCCCTCCGTACCGAGAATCACGCCGCCCGGCTGCTGCTGCAGGTTCACGACGAGCTGGTGCTGGAGGCTCCGGAGGCGGAGGTCGAGGCGATCGTGCTGCTGGTTCGCAATCACATGGAAACCGCGGCCCAACTCCGGGTTCCTCTGGTGGTCGATGTTGGCGTGGGCTCCAACTGGCTCGACGCCAAGCACTGAGACCGATCAAGGCTCATTTGGCCTGGCCTGCTTCAAGGGCGGGCGCCGCCGGACGCCCGGCCACCAGTTCCATTCGCCGGCCAGATGCATGATGGCTGGAACCAGCACCATCCGGATGATGGTAGCATCCAGCAGCACCGCCACGGCCAGGCCGAATCCCACGAACTGCATCGCCAGGACCCGCGCAAAGGCGAAGACGCCGAAGACCAGGATCATGATGAGCGCGGCCGATGTGATCACCGAGGCGGTGGCCGACAGCCCCTCCTCGGTGGCCTTCTCGTTGTCCCCGGTCTGGTCGAACGATTCCTTCACCCGCGCCAGCAGGAACACCTCGTAGTCCATGCTCAGCCCGAATACCACGGCAAACACCAGTACCGGCACCACCACGAAGATGGCCGAGGTCGGTCCGCCCAATCCGAACAACGCCGCCCCCCAGCCATGCTGGAACACCAGAACGATCAGGCCGAAGGTGGCGCTGACCGAGAGGGTGTTCATGATCACCGCCTTGATCGGAACCAGCACCGATCGGAACACCAGGGCCAGCATCAGCGCCGTGCAGGCCAGGATCAGGAACACCAGCAAGGGGAATCGCTGCAGCAGCATCTCCTGCAGGTCCAGCGAGCCGGCCAGGTAGCCGCCGACCTGGATGGTCGCGTCTTTGAGCTGCCGGGGCCGGGTGGCGGCAAGCTGCCGGGCCCGGCGGGCCACGTCCATGCCTGAGGTCAGAGAGGTGGAGTCACTGAGGACCACATCCAGTCGTACCACCTGCTCGTCGCTGCTCAGGTATCCGTTCACCAGCAGGCCGTAGCTGGCCCGCGCGGCCGCGAGGTCGCTGTAGAGGATGGAGTACTCAAGCAGGGAAGTCCCAGGCTGCAGGTCCACGATACTCTGCACCCGGCCCACCCGGGGATCAGCACGCAGAGAATCGGAGAACGCCCGCAGCCCCCGCAGACGGGTCGCGGTGACCGCCGACTGGCCCGGCGGGAATTCCACGGCGACCTGGATCGGGAGGATGATGTTCGCCACGCCCAT
>CALMOP010000155.1 GCA_937871775.1 uncultured Gemmatimonadota bacterium
GACCACGATGACGACGACGATCATGATGGAGTCGGTGGCGGCCACGATGACGACGACGATCATGACGGCGATGACGACCACGATGAGCACGAAGATGATGACGACGACTGAGCGCGCTGCCGTCCGGGGCGTGGTCATCGGCGATCGCCGCGGTTTTACGCTGCCGATGGTGATCCTGCTGGTGGCACTGATGTCCATCGCCCTGCTGCTGGGCTTCACCCGGAGCAGCGCCGAGCTGCGGACCTACACCGACCAGCAAGCGACGGTGGACGCCGGCGCCCTGGCCCAGACCGGCCTGTCTCAGTTCCTGGCGGGACTCGCCACTCTGCCCGCGAGCGGCAGCCGGGACACCACGATCTCGGGCTTGCCCGGCGGCTCGGCCACGATCTCGCTGCGCCGGATCCGCGACTCCGCCGGCACGGCGGGGGACGTGTGGGTCGCCGAAGTTACCGGCGTGGCCACCGGCTCCAGCCGAACCGGCGCCTCGGTGCCGGTCGCCAGCCGCAGCATCGCCCAGATCCTGGTGCCGCCCAGCTCGACCGCGAAGATGAATGTGCTGGCAGCCTGGGTCAGCCTCAACGGGGTCACCCGGTCTTCGCCCGCGGCCTCCTTCGACGGCAACGATGCCGATCACGTCTCGGGCTATCCCGACCCAGTGGATCCGGTCTCAACCACCACCGGCGGGTGGGTCGAGTCGTCCCCGACCAGCAGCTTGCATGGCGGCGCGGTCCACTACCTTGGCACTGCGGCCCAGGGATATGCGACCGCCGGCATCGACTGGGATGCCGTCCTCAATGGCGGGGTCGTCACACCCGACTATACCCGCGCCAACTGCAGCGGCAACTGGCCGTCTTCCCCCAGTTATCCGGTCATCCTGGTGACGGGCAATTGCAACATCACCACCAGCATCGACTGGAAGGGAACGCTGCTTGTCACCGGCGACCTGACCACCACCTCGTCATGGCAGATCCACGGCCTGGTGCTGGTGGGCGGCAACTTCAACACTTCGGGGAGCCCCCAGAACTGGGGGGCGATCATCAGCGGCCTCAAGCGTGGGGTTCCCTCGATGACTCCCCAGCCCAGCAGCGCGGATGTCTCTTCAGGCCATGCCCAGTACTGGTACAGCTCCAAGGACATCAAGAACGCGATGGCCAGACTGGTGCCTTCGAGCAGCATCGGGGTGCTGGTCCCCACCCCGAACGCCTGGCTGGACAACTGGCCGAGCTATTGAAGCGAGAAGGTGCGCGTTCAGCATTCAGTATTCAGCAGCGGGTAGGGCCGCAGCTATAGCTCCGGCCCTACCCGCGATAGCTCCGGCCCTTCCCGTTCATTGTCCGGGCGACAATTTCGGCACCGACAGCAGGCTCCGAATATCCAGCAGCACCTCCAGCATCAGCTGATCTCTCTGATAGCCGGCGTCGAGCTCTTCCATCCGGTGCGCCTGGTCCTTGCCCTTGGCCCGGTCGTACTGCTCCCGGTAGGTCTGCTCGAGGTTGGCGAGAATCTGGTCGCGAGGGCGCATGGGGGTCGTGGAGTGAGAGGTGAGCCGGCGAACGTGATTGTGGTGCGTGGTGCGTGATGCGTGGTGCGTGTCTGGTCCCTGACGCCCGTCGCCCGTCGCCCGTCGCCTACCGACGGCTGGAACTTAGCGCGACGACCCGGCGGGTGTAGCTTATAGTGACCCGAGCCCATCACCAATGCGCTTTCTCTCCATCCTGCTCCTCGCTGGCGTCACCCTCGCGGCGCAGGCCCGACCCCGGGCCCGCGAGCTGGGGATCCCGTTCCCGGGCACTCCGGGCTCGCTGAACGCGATTACCGACGTCGCTGGCGTCGAAGTGGGCCAGGTCACCGTGATCCGCGGAGACGGCCGGCTGGTGGTGGGTCAGGGGCCGGTACGCACCGGGATCACCGCGGTGTTCCCGCGGGGTCACCGATCGAGCGATCCGGTCATGGCCGCCTGGTGGACCCTGAACGGCAACGGGGAGATGACCGGGACTACCTGGGTCGAGGAGTCCGGCTATCTCTGGGGACCGGTTGGCATCACCCATACGCTCAGCGTGGGGGTGGTTCGCGACGCGGTCATTTCGTGGGCGGTGGCCCGGGACTACGACGAGTTCCTGTGGGCGCTCCCGGTGGTGGCCGAGACCTGGGACGGCGGCCTCAATGACATCAAGGGCATGCATATCACCCGGGAGCTTGCGTTCCAGGCCCTGGACAGCGCCCGCGCGGGCCCGGTCGCCGAGGGCAACGTCGGCGGCGGGACCGGGATGGTGTGCCATGAGTTCAAGGGCGGCATCGGGACCGCCTCACGGCAGGTGGAGATTGGCGGGGCCCGTTACACGGTCGGCATCCTGGTGCAATGCAATTACGGCGGGCGCCGTCGGCTGAGCATCGCCGGGGTTCCGGTCGGGGCCCAACTGCAGGGCGCGGAGCCGTGTCTCGCGATCGCCGACCCGGCCGACAGCACCCTGCGCCGGTTGCCCCGCTGCGGGGCGCGCACCTCGGGCAGCGCCGCTTCCGTCCGGGAGGAGGTGGGCTCGATCATCATCGTGGCCGCCACCGATGCGCCGCTGCTCCCGCACCAGCTCAAGCGTATCGCCAAGCGGGCGGCCCTCGGCGTGGGGCGGATGGGCGGCATCGGGAGCGACAGTTCCGGTGACATCTTCCTCGCCTTCTCCACCGCCAACCCGGGCAGCGGCGGCGCGGCGCTGGCCCAGGTGAGCATGCTCGCCAACGAGCAGATGAACCCGCTGTTCGAAGCCACCGTCGACGCGACCGAGGAGGCGATCGTCAACGCCATGGTTGCCGCGGAGACCATGACGGGGGCCGACGGGCTCCGGATCTTCGCCCTGCCGACCGACCAGGTGCTGGCGCTGCTCAGGAAAGCTGGGCGGGTGAGGTAGGTACCGAAGGGCCCAGGGCTCAGTGCCCAGTGCCCAGTGCCCAGTGCCCAGGGCCCAGTGCCCAGGGCCCAGTGCCCAGGATGTAGGGCCGCATGCCAGGCGAGGAGCACATGGTGTGGTGACGTGTGGACTTAGGCGTAGGAACCCTTCGAGGTACCGGGCATACTGGGCCCTGGGCCCTGGGCCCTGGGCACCACTGGACACTCGAACATGTCCCCAACGACGACCTCACGTGGAATGGCATCTCAACCACGACCCTGCGCTCTCATCACCGGCGCCTCCGGCGGCATCGGGCTCGAACTGGCGCGGCTCTGCGCCAAGGGCGGGCACGATCTGATCCTGGTCGCGCGGGATGCGAGCAAGCTGGACGAGGTCTCCAAGTACCTCTCCGGGATGTACCAGGTCAGGACCGAGATCATCGTGGCCGATCTCGCCGATGCCGAGGCGCCGGCCGCCATCATGGAACGGGTGACGGCGTGGGGGCGGGACGTGGACGTCCTGATCAACAACGCCGGCTTCGGAACCTGGGGTCTGTTCGGACGAGCCGACCTGACCCGGCAGCTGGAGATGATCCAGGTCAACGTCACCGCGCTGACCCACCTGACCAGGCTGGTGCTCCCGGGCATGGTTCGACGGCGGAAAGGGCGGATTCTCAATCTGGCCAGCACGGCGGGATTCGCCCCCGGCCCGCTGATGGCGGTGTACTACGCTACCAAGGCCTACGTGCTCTCCTTCTCGGAGGCTATCGGCAGCGAGCTCCGGGGGACGGGAATCAGCGTCACCGCGTTGTGTCCGGGTCCCACCCGCACCGGGTTCGCCAGGGGGGCCGGAGTTGTCCAGTCCAATCTGTTCGCCTCTCCCACGGTGATGGCGGTGGAACCGGTCGCGGAGTCCGGCTACCGCGGCATGATGGCGGGACGGGCGGTGGTCATTCCCGGCCTGGGCAACAAGCTGCTGATCCAAAGCCTGCGGATCAGCCCCAGATGGCTGGTCCGGGTCATCGCCCGGTGGTTTCAGGAGGGGCGGAGGGAGGAGTAGGGGATTGGCGAGAGGCGGTTGACGATTGAGGCTGACGGCTGACTGCTGACGGCTGACTGCTGACGGCTGACGGCTGACGGCTGACGGCTGACGGCTGACGGCTGACGGCTGACGGCTGAGTCAGGCCCAGCATAAAGGACGGCGACATGGGATCAAGGGCAGTCCTGATCTTCGCGGCGAACTATTACGAGGAGCTGGAGCTCTGGTACCCCAAGATCCGGCTTGAGGAGGCGGGGGTCCGGACGGTTGTCGCCGGTATCGGGGACCAGGTCTGCCTGGGCAAGCGGGGGTCCTACCCGGTCACCATCGACCGGCACGTCGATGAAGTGAGCGCGAAGGACTTCGACGGCCTGATCATCCCCGGCGGGTATGCCCCCGACCTGTTGCGCCGTTCCGCGCGGGTGCTCACGTTGACTCGGGAACTCTTCGAGGCGGGGAAGCCGGTGGGCTTCATCTGCCATGCCGGCTGGGTACCGATCTCGGCGGGGATCGTCCGGGGCCGCCGTGGCACCAGCGTGAGTGCCATCCGGGACGACCTGGTGAACGCCGGTCTGCTCTGGGAAGACGCCCCGGTGGTGGTCGATGGCAACCTGATATCGTCGCGGACGCCGGCAGATCTCGGTCCGTTCATGCGGGCGTTTCTGGCGGCCCTGGGGGTATAGATAGTACCGAGTCCCGAGTACCGAGTCCCGAGTGCCCAGTGCCCAGTGCCCAGTGCCCAGTGCAACTCCCACCCCCGAACCATCATGTCGCTCAGCGAAGCCCAGCAGCGCGTCGATCGCTGGATCAGCCAGTTCGAGGAAGGCTACTTTCATCCCCTGACCAACCTGGCCCGCCTGACCGAGGAGGTCGGCGAGCTGGCCCGGGAGGTGAACCATCGCTTCGGGCAGAAGACCAAGAAGCCGGAGGAGCCGGACGGCGACCTCGGCATGGAGATGGCCGACATCCTGTTCGTGCTGATCTGCATGGCAAACCGGGAGCGGATCGACCTGCAGGGCGCCTTTGACCAGATGATGGCCAAGGTGGAGCAACGGGACGCGGGGCGTTGGACGAAGAAGGGGGAGTGAGGCGAGGGGCGAAGAGGCGAGGAGGCGAGGAGGCGAGGGAAGGGCTGCAGCGAGTGACGGGGGAGCCGCGGAACCCGTAGAGGCCCGCCCTCATTCCCAGTCGGCTGGCGCCGATTGGAGTTCGGCCAGCAGAGCCCGGTAGCTCTCGTGCCGGTCCAAGGACACGGCGCCGGTGGCGACCGCGGCGATGATCGCACACCCCGGCTCGTGGGTATGGCTGCAGTCGGCGTACTTGCAGGAGTCCACCAACGGCCGAAACTCGGGGAAACAATGGGCCAGCTCCCTTGGCTCGAGCCCCCACAACCCCACTTCACTGAACCCAGGCGTATCCACGAGGAATCCCCCGTTGCTGAGCGGCACCATCACCGCGCTCACCGTGGTGTTGGTGCCGCGACGGATCCGGGCGCTGACTTCCCCGGTACGGAGCTTCAGTCCCGGTTCGAGCGCGTTGAGGAGGCTCGACTTCCCCGCTCCACTGGGGCCGGTGATCACACTCTCCTTGCTGGCCAGCGCTTCTCGAAGCCGGTCGAGCCCTTCGCCGGTCTTCACGCTGGTCCGGAACACCTCATAACCGGCGGGGCGGAATCGCTCGGCGAGCGCATCGCCTCGCTCCAGGTCGATCTTGTTGAGGATCACGCCCGCGGTGATCTGGTTGGCCTCAGCCACGACCAGCAGGCGGTCGATGAGTTGGGGAATCGGCGGCGGGTCCCTGGTGGCGGTCACCACCAGCACCTGATCGACGTTGGCGGCGACCGGCCGGCTGCCCCGACCCTCGGGCACCCGCCGGGCCAGCAGACTGGTTCGCGGCTCGACCCCGGCGATCCCGAGGATGCCGTGCTCGCCTTCGGCGTCGAGCCGGACCCGGTCTCCAACAACCACGTGGGGGGTGTCCCGCTTGACCTTGCCACGGAGGATCGCACAGACCTCGCCGGCGTCGGTCAGGACCCGGAAAGTCGAGCCTTCCCGCGCCAGCACCGTCCCGGTTACCACTCGCCGGGATCCAGTCCGATGGCCTGGTCCAGCGCCGCCTTCACGTCATACAGCGACAGGACCTTGAGCCGCTCCTCGGTCTCGCCCACCGAGCGGCCCCAGGCCAGGATCTCCGATTCGAGGTGACCCACCGGACGATCTCCGGCTTCCGACCAGCGCACGAAGAGGAGAGAGCCGGCGTGGCGCCCCTGCACATCGGGGTGTTCCTCCACGAAGAGGCCGACCGAATAGGCCTGTCCATCGCGACCGGCGAAGGCCGCGGCCCGGTCGTGCCGGGCCATGTAGCCGCCAAGAGTCAGTTCGCTCATCGACCGCCGGCGACGGCCTCCTTCGCGACATTGGCCAGCATGAACGCGATATTGGCCGGTCGCTCGGCGAGCCGGCGCATGAGATAGGGATACCAGTGGCTGCCGAAGGGAATGTAGATCCGGACCCGGTATCCCTGGCGTCGCAGTACCGGCTGGAGGTCGCGGCGGACGCCGTACAGCATCTGGAACTCGAAACCGGCCGGGTCCAGTTTTCGTTCGGTGACGAAGCCGCGGGCCTGCTCGATCATCCGGACATCGTGGGTGGCCAGGGCCGGGTAGTTCCCCGACTCCAGCAGTCGGCGCATCAGCCGGACGTAGTTGGCGTCCACGTCCGGCTTGTCGGGAAAGGCCACGTCGGGTGGCTCGAGGTAGGCCCCCTTGCAGAGCCGGACCCGGACTTTATTCTCGATCAGGCGCTCGATATCCGCGGCCGACCGGCGCAGACAGGACTGGATCACCACTCCGCACCAGGTGCGATACACCGGGGCGACGTGCTGGAAATAGAAGTCGAGGGTGCGCTGGGTGTACGCCGAACTCTCCATGTCCAGGCGCACGAAGCAATCCTGGGCCTTGGCACGATCCAGAATCGCCCGCATGTTCGCCAGGCACAGCCCGGGATCGATATCCAGGCCCATCTGGGTCAGCTTCACCGATACGTTGGCGTGCACTCCGGTGGCCGCGATACGGTCCAGCACACTGAGATAGACATTGCGGGCCCGCTCGGCTTCCTCAGCCCGGGTGACGCTCTCCCCCAGCAGGTCCAGGGTGGCCGTGATGTCCCGCCCATTCAGGTCCTGCGCGGCGGCGATGGCCTCGGCCTCGGTTTCGCCGGCCACGAAACGGCGCGCGAAGCGCCGCGCCAGACCGTTGGTCCGCACGAACCGGAACACCCTCTGCTGTTCCGAGAGCCACAACAGACCCGAGCGCATCATGTGTCGTGATCCTTGGAAGTACGAAACGGTCGGCGAGAACGATACCCGGAGGCCGGGAGGCCAACAAGCGATGCATATCTATTCGACCCACCGTGCTGGGCGCGGTGCCGCGATGGCGTTGCTGCTGGGCTGGTCGATGACCGGGGCGCTGGGCGCCCAGGCGATTCACTACCCCGAGTCTCCGCGCGGCAACGTCGTGGACGACTATGCCGGGCGGACCGTCCCCGACCACTATCGCTGGCTGGAGGCACTGGACAGCGACTCGACCAAAGCCTGGGTTGCGGCGCAGAACCGGGTGACCTTCGCCTACCTTGAGGCCCTGCCGGAACGGGCCCGCATCCGGGAGCGGCTCACCCGCCTGTGGGACTACCCCAAGGTGTCGACTCCCTCCCGCGAGGCCGGGGCCATCTTCTTCCGGAAGAACTCCGGACTGCAGAAACAATCGGTCCTGTACCGGCAGCAGACCTGGTCGGCGGAACCGGCCGCAATCCTCGACCCGAATGTCCTGTCCCCGGATGGCTCGCTCGCGGTGGGCGGGTGGGCGGTATCACCGGATGGACGTCGGCTCGCCTATACCACGGCCCAGGGCGGCTCCGACCTGCAGGACATCCGGATTCGGGACCTCACGACCGGTCGGGATCTCGAGGAGGCCGTGCGGCGGGTGAAATTCAGCGCCCTGAGCTGGACCCGGGACAGCAAAGGCTTCTACTTCGCCCGCTTCAAGGGCTCGGAGGACGCCGCGAATCTCCAGGACGCCAATGCCTTCCATCAGATCTGGTACCATCCGCTGGGCGGCACCGACCGGCTGGTCTTCGACCGTCCGGAAAACCCCAATGACGGGGTGGGTGCCGGGGTGAGTGACGATGGACGCTGGCTGTTCACCTACTCCTGGAGCGGCACCAGCAATAACCGGCTGTGGATCGCCGATCTGGGGCACCCCGGAGCGCCCCGGCTGAACGCCCCATTCCGGGCGATTGTCCCGGACGAGGACGCGGTCAACAACCCGCTCGGGGTAGTCGGGGACTCCATCTACCTCTACACCAACTGGCAGGCCCCCCGCGGGCGGGTCGTGGCGGTGCCCCTGGGTGACACCACCCGCAGTCACTGGCGCGAAGTGGTTCCAGAGACGGCGGATGTCATCAACGAGGTGCTGCTGGTCGGCAGCCGGCTGGTCATCGTCTATCTGGCCGACGTGCAGAGCCGGCTGCGGCTCTTCGACCTGCACGGAGCACCGACGGGCGAGGTACCGCTGCCGGAGCCCGGAACCGCTGCCGGCCTGAGCGGCCGGAATCAGGACCGGGAGTTCTGCTTCGGGTTCACGTCCTATCTGCGCCCAACCACGATCTACCGCTACGAACTCGGGTCCGGGCGGCTTACAACCTTCCATCCGGCGACCACCCCCTTCGACGCCACCGTCTACGAGACCCGCGCCGGGTTCTATGAGTCCCGGGACGGCACCCGGGTTCCCATCTTCATCACCGTGCGCAAGGGCCTGCGCCACGACGGCAGTCACCCGGCCCTGCTGTACGGGTACGGCGGGTTCGACGTGAACCTGCAGCCCTACTATTCGCCGGCGGTAGCCGCGTGGCTGGAATTGGGAGGCGTCTACGCCGTCGCCAATCTGCGGGGTGGCGGGGAGTACGGAGAAGCCTGGCATCACGCCGGGATGCGGGAGCACAAGCAGAACGTGTTTGACGACTTCATCGCGGCGGCCGAGTTCCTGATCCGGGAGGGATACACCGCATCCTCGCGGCTCACGGTCCAGGGCGGTTCCAACGGCGGTCTGCTGGTCGGAGCCGCCATGACGCAGCGGCCCGACCTGTTCCGGGTGGCGCTGCCGGCAGTGGGAGTCATGGATATGCTCCGGTACCAGAAGTTCACCGGAGGGAAGTTCTGGGCCGAGGAGTATGGATCCTCGGACGACTCCGCGGCCGTTGGCTACCTGCTGGCATACTCGCCACTACACAACCTCAAGCCTGGCACCTGCTACCCGGCGACCCTGGTGACCACCGCCGACCACGACGACCGGGTGGTTCCGAGCCACTCCTTCAAGTTCGCCGCAACCCTGCAGGCGGATCAGGCCTGCGCCAGGCCAACCCTGATCCGGGTAGAGACCGAGGGGAGCCACGGCTACCGCCCCACCGACCGGGTGATCGTGGAGATCGCCGATGAGTTCGCGTTTGCCCTCGCGAATCTGGAGCTGGCGTCACCGTAGCGATGCGGAGCGGGGGCGCTAGAAAGAGGGAGGCCCGGCCGGCGCCTCAGGACAGGAATCGGCTCCGGAGGTCGGGAGGAAGCTGGGGACAGCTGTCGGTGGGTGGGTGGAACAGCCGGCCCCGGACCCGGGCAACCCCGTCGTAGCCCCAGTCCAGCAGCCAGCGGGGGAGCAGGGCCGCGGCCCGGGCCAGCCAGCCCCAGCCACCGCCCAGCCGTTCCCCGATGTGGAGGACGGCTGCCGAGCGAACCAGGGTCCGGCCGTCCGCGGTGCGCAGCACGATGCTGTCGGGCAGGGCAGTTGGGGAGGGGCCAAAGGTCCGGAGGGGTGCCCCGAACGACTCCCGGAAGGTGGAGCCCCCGAGGGGGGCGTACCGGAAGCGGGTCCCCTCACGGTCGCGGGCGACCGTGAAGCTGACGGTGCGGTGGCATAGCCCGCACCCGCCATCGTAGAACAGCAGGTCGCGGTCCGGAGGGACAGGGGTCATGGGATGGGAGGGTGAACCGCCCGCCCCGGCCCGTCAAGCTCCGGCCCGGCTATATTGCGTACTCCAACATGACATCCGGTCCTTCCCTGGGAGTCCTCGAGCTCGGCGACCGCGGCGCGGGCTTCGTGCGTCGCCGACAGTTCGCCTACTTGGCCGCGGACGGCGACTGCTACGTCCCCCCCCGGCTCATCAGCCAGTACGGGCTGCGGACCGGCGATGAGTTGTGGGGCGAGGTGGGCCGGTCCCCGGGGCGCGGCAAGGCCCCGCCGGTCGAACGGCTCTCGCTGGTCAATGGCCGTCCGCCGGAGGAGGCCCGGCAGCGGCCGGCATTCGCCAGCCTCGGCGCCACCCACCCCGACGAGGCACTCAGCCTCGACTGCGGGTTGCGCCGCGGCGGCAATCCGGATTTCACCAACCGGGTGATCGACCTCATGTGCCCCTTCGGCAAGGGCCAGCGGGCCCTTATCGTGGCCCCGGCCAAGGCCGGGAAGACCATGGTGCTGCAGTCGGTCGCGGAGGGCATCGCGCGCCGTCTCCCGCAGCGCGTCCACCTCCGGGTCGCAGCCCGGGCG
>CALMOP010000156.1 GCA_937871775.1 uncultured Gemmatimonadota bacterium
GATTCTCCCAACCACGCCAGATACTTTTACGGGTACTTTTTCAGCAGCCTGCTAACCAGATCTTGCTGCACCGCGCTTCGGCCTGCCGATCGTCGCAGGGCCAATGCCACCAGCCTCGGTCGGTCGCAGAAGCGCGCCGCCGGCGCGCAGCAGCATTTCCTCTCCATAACAACACGACCAAGCCGCGTCTGACGATAAGCGCGCAGGACCGTTAGAGCACAACCCCTTTCGCTCCGCGCAGCCGGCCGAGAGCCCGATCCAGCTCCTCGGCCAGGATATCGGCCTCCCGGATGCCGAAGACCATCGGCGGCTTGATCTTGATGACGTTGTCGAACGGCCCGTCGGTCGAGAGCAGCACGCCCGCCTCACGCATCAGATTGACCAGATCTCTGGCCTCCTCGGTAGCGGGTTCGAGGGTGGCACGATTACGCACGAACTCCACCCCGAGAAAGAGACCTTCACCGCGCACGTCACCGCTCAGGTCGTGGCGACTGGCCAGTGCCAGAAGCCGCTCCTTGAGATACCGGCCGGTGCGGAGCGCGCCGGCCTGCAGCTGTTCTTCCTCCAATACGTCCAGCACGGCCAGGCCCACCGCCGCGGAAACCGGATTGCCGCCGAAGGAGGAGAAGAACTCCATCCCGTTGGCAAAGGCGGCGGCGATCTCGGGAGTGGTGATCACGGCCGCCATGGGATGTCCGTTGCCGATGGGCTTGCCCAGGGTGACGATGTCGGGGACCACCTCCTGCAGCTCGAACGCCCACATGTGCGAACCAACCCGGCCGAATCCGGTCTGCACCTCGTCCGCGATGACCAGGCCCCCGGCATTCCTGACCAGCCGCGCCGCCTCCTTCAAGTAGGCCTTCGGATAGACCACCTGCCCCCCGCAGCCGGAAATGGATTCGGCGATGAACGCCGCCGGTCCCTGTCCGGTCTTCTGGCGGATGACGTCGATCTGTTCCGCAACCGAGGCGGCGTAGGCCAGCGCGGTCTCGGGCCCGTAGCCCTTGAACGAACCGCGATAGGGATCGGGGAGTGTCGCGACCTCGACATGCTCCGGTTTGCCGCTGCCGCCTTTGCGGTTGAACTTGTAAGGGCTCACATCGATGAGGCCGCTGGTGTGGCCGTGGTAGCCCCAGTCGAGCGTGATCACGTTGCGTCGCCCGGTGACCATGCGGGCCATACGTAGGGCAAGCTCGTTGGCCTCCGAACCCGAGCACACCAGATACACCACTGACAGCGGCTTCGGAAACGTCCTCCCCAGCCGCTCGGCGTAATCCAGGATGGCGTCGTGCAGGTAGCGGGTATTGGTGTTGAGTACGCTCGCCTGCCGGGCCAGGGCATCCACTACCCGCGGATGGGCATGGCCCACGTGGCAGATGTTATTGACCCCGTCGAGAAACGCCCTCCCGGTGTGATCATAGAGGTAAGCGCCCCGCCCACGTACGATCTTGAGCTTCTTGCGGTAGCTGATGGACAACGATGGTCCCAGCAGTCGGGCGCGACGCTCGAGCAGCACCGGTGGCGGCGCGGGATCGGCAACGTAAGTCTCCGGCGCGAGTCGCAGGATCAGGTTGGGATCGGGTGAGATCTTGTTCCAGATCGGCCACAGGCTGGGTTGCCCGACGCCGGGGAAGTCGCCCGCCATACCGAGCCGGTCGGTGATGATCTGGACATGCAGGTGCGGCGCCCAGCCGCCGTTGACATCGGATTTGCCGATGGAGCCGATCCACTGCCCCGCCGTCACCGTCATTCCCGGCTTCAGCCGAGTCAGCGTCTCGCGGGCCAGGTGGCCGTAGAGCGTGAAGAACTGGGGGCCGCCCGCGCCGGCCTCGTGCTCCAGGATCACGGTGGAACCGAAATCGAGGCCTCTGGCATTGTCGGCCACGGCGAAGACCCGGCCGTCGAGCGGTGCCAGGAGTGGGGTGCCCGGTTCGATGAAGATGTCCACGCCCAGGTGCTGTGAGCGCCGTTCGGGCGAGGCCGCCGCACGGTACTGATCGCCGCTGTAGACCGCGCGCATCTCACCATACACGCCGATGGCGAAACGGGATCCCTCCGCGGCAAGCCGGTCCCGCAGCCACGCCCAGTAGAGGTTCGGGTCCCGCGCATGCTCCATTCCGGGAGCGCCCGGCGTCAGTGACACCAGGCAGCGGCCGGCGCGGTTCAGATCGAAGTCGAAGAGTGGCTGTGGCGTACAGGCGTCGGAGGACAGCCAGGCCACGACGCGATCGTGGGCGGGAACCACTGGGAGGCCGGCTGCCTCGCGCGCGAACGCGGCCAGCAGCGCCGGGTTGGTCTGGTCCAGGCGGGCGAGAAGCCGGAGGGCCGGCGCCTGGGAGACCAGCAGATACTCGTTGTCCGGGAACTCCCTTGCGCGATGCGACGAGACGCAGACGCTCATCGCCAGACGTGCCGCCACCAGATCGAACAGCACCTCGGCTTCGTCCGGCTCGAGCGGATACGCTGCCGCGTATCCCGCGATCAGCGGTCGGGCCGCCGAGTAGAGGTCGGGCAGGTCGAGCAGGGCATAGGCCAGCGTCACCGCGAGCTCGTTGATCTGGCGGCCGAACGTCATGTCGCCGAAATCGATGAGCCCGGTTACGGCTGAGCCATCGGGACTCACGATGAGGTTGTTGTCGTTGGCATCCTGATGCAGCACACCCGCGCGGAGCCTCTGGAACCGAGGGATGACCCGAGCCTCATGGCGGATGAAACAGCGCTCCACGAGGGCCCGGTGTTCCGGCAGCACATCCTCCAGCCACGGCTTCACCGCACCGGCCTCGTCCAGGTTCCACAGGAAGCGCGGCCGGTGGGAACCGGGGTGGCCGAATCCCTTGAGCGCATCGGCCACTCGGCCCATGAATCCGCCCAGACTGCCGAGCAGGAGGGGCGGCCTCTCGACCTCGGAGAACGGGCGCCCCGGCAGGTAGGTGAGCAGTCGTACCGCATGGACGGTCGCTCCGGACTTCCACTCCGTCAGCTCCGCGCCGGCCAGCGTCCGCACCAGCCGGGGGATGCCGAGGCCGGGAGCCGTCCTGGCGATGTGCTCCAGCACCTCATTCTGCAGGGCGAGGAGGCCACGATCCTCGACGGCGTTGGCGATCTTCAGGACGTACTGGTGTCCGCCAGCGTCAACCAGCCGGTTCTGGTCGCGCTCGCTGACCAGCGGTGTGGTGGATCCTTCGAGACCGTACTCGCGCTCAAGCAGTAGCCGGACCTCGGCGTCGCCAAGCTGGGGCTTGGGATGATCGAACACGGACATCTCACTCACGATCATCTCTGACACTTGTTGCTCCGGGTGGGAAACGGACTCACTGCCGTCGGACGGACGGTGGGTGGCGGTCCAGGATAGGAACTTCAATCGGGGTCGTGGAAGTATGGCGCGGCTCTGCACGCCGCGCCATCATCCCGCGTGCGGTCCGGGTGGGGTCTTTCGCCCGTCTGCCCGCGTCGCGGGTCGTCCGGTCGGCCCCGCCGCGGGGCGTCGCCCCGTGGCTCCGGACCGACTTGGGACCGCTCCACGCACCCAACGGCCCCGACCAGTGAGCCGGGGCGCGCGGGGCAACGTTCAGGGAGCGCGGAGGGGCGCGGAGTCCGCCGTCGACCGTCTCGCCCGTCGCTCGTGGCGCGCGTCGACGACCGACCGCGAGCATCATGCTGATCTGGCCACCGAAAGGGATCCGCCTGGTAAAGGACGTGTTCCAACCCTGGCGCAGGTCAGGGCTGGCCGGACACGCGCAGCGGCGTGGCACTCCCGTGGTCCGGATATCCGGCCCCCAGGTCGCGGCCCTCCGGAAAACACGACGGGCCGCCTGGCAGGCGGCCCGTTGTGTTCTGGCATGGAGGCGGAGGGATTCGAACCCTCGTCCGAATAAGCTTCCAAGACCACGTCTACGTGCGTAGGCGCATCTCTTCGCGTCGACCCGGACCGGCGATGCGCCGGCCTTCCCGGGCTCTATCCCTTGAAATCTCGCGGCCACCAGCAGGGTTCAGGTGACCGCCAGCCCGGATTTTGTTCCGGTGTGAACGCCCCAGGCGGGCTCTCGCCACCGGTGGCACGTCAAGCGAGCCTGAGGCTCAGCTTACGCAGCCAGCGCCAATTCAGAGTTGGCAGTTGGTTCTTTCCAGACGGTTTTACCAGGAGACTGGACCTGGGCACGCTGCAATCCCTTCATCAAACCCGTCGAAGCCTGTCGCCCCCGGGTGGAGGAATGTACTCAAACGCACGGCAGCCCGCCACGCGCCGCCGGGCGCGGAAGGATCCCTCAATCCCAATCCGCAGATTGCACAGATTGAGCACCTCAGGGGTGGACTCCCCCAATCCCCCAATCCCCCACTCCCCCACTCCCCTCACCCCACCGGCCGCGCCACCTCCACCCGATCCCGCCCCTGGCGTTTGGCCTCCGCCAGAGCCGCACCGGCCTGGGCGCCGAGGCTGTCCAGGCTCCGCGTGGAATCGGGAGCTCCCGCCACCCCAAAGCTGGCGCTCAGGGGCCAGCTCCGACCCTGCCAATCCCACGGCGTGGTGCCCAGCCGGATCCGGATCCGCTCCGCCACCCGCGCCCCGAACATCAGTGAAGCGCCGGGAAGCCAGATCGCGAAGGCTCCCCCGTCCACCCGGGCGCCGGTGTCGCCGCCGCGGATCTGGTCGTGAATGACCCTCGCGAAGTGAACCAGCGCCGCATCCCCGGCCTGGGCGCCGAACTGCTCGTTCAGCAGCCGGAACTTGTCCAGATCGGCATGAATCATGGTGCCCTGGGAACTGCCATGGCGATGCAGGGCCTCGGTGAGCCCCCGCGCATTGCGCAGGCCAGTGAGCGAATCGCTGATCCCGGCGTTGCCCTCCTCCTCGAGCACGCGGGCCCGGACCAGCCGGGGGCCCGCATTGCGGAGGGCCTCCTGGACCTCGGCGATCACGGGTGCGATGGGGGCTCCGTCATCATCGCCCCAGATGACTACCGCGCCAATCGGTTCCGCGGCGTGACGGATGGGCACGATGATCGCCGGCGCCAGGTGCGAGCGGCGGTCGTGCACGATTCCCCCCAGCGGATCGGCAATGCTGGTCAACGACGTGACTTCCCCTCGCGCCACCTGGAAGATCGGGCTGCCCGGCTGGGCCACCATATCGAGGAGGCGGCGGTCGGCGCGGCTCGATGTACCGATGACCCGGACAGCCGACGGAGTGCTGAGCGCCACGATCACCTCGGCGTGGAGCACCCGTTCCAGCTGGTAGGCCAGACGGAGCCCGATGCTGCCGACCGACTCCACCATTCCTTCCCCCGCCGTGCTTATCGGCGACTCCGGGGCGGCGGTGCTCAGCGATTCGAGCAGGGCCACCAGGTCGTCCCCGACCTCCCGGAGCCGCTCCGGCCCGGCGCCGGGCGGCAGCAGCACGCCGACCACCGACTCTCCTGCCGCGGCGTAGAGGAGCGTGCCCGCGTCGAGCCGTTCCGCCCCGCTCGCTTCCTGTCCCCGGAGCGTCGTGAGCCGGGCCTCCACGGCGCTGATGACACCCGAGTCCAGTCGGGCCTCGACCGGCAGCTCCCGGCGCCAGCGGCGTTCCAGGTCGCCGGATCGCCCGGCCGTGCTCATCCAGGCACCCAGCGCACCCGCACTGCGCGCCAGCCACCGCAGCACCGGCTCCGGCGCCGGGACCTCGGAACGCCCGCCCGGGGCTGTCCGCCGGCCCCACCGCCACCCGAGCACACCGACGGCCCCGACCCCCACGCCCAGCAGCCACCAGCCCAAGCCGCTCATGCGAGCCACCGGCGGTGGCGGAACCAGAACCAGATAGCGGCGCTCACCGCGACCATGATCAGCCACACCGCGGGGTACCCCCATGGGTGGGTCAGTTCCGGCATATGGGCGAAGTTCATTCCGTACACCCCAACGATGAAGGTGAGCGGCAGGAAGAAAGCCGAGAACACCGTCAGCACCTGGACCACCTGATTGGTGCGGTGAGCCGCCATGGCCAGCTGCATGCTCAGCAGATTGGTCACATCCTCGAGCAGCTCGTCGGCGTAGAAGTGCATGCTTTCTCCCGCCTCGCGGAGGTCCTGGATCGGCGGGCCGGAGGGAATCCCCAGCGAGGGCAGCCGGGTGATGATGCCAAGGGTCCGCCACAGCAGCCGCTTGATCAGGTTGATGCGCCGCTTGATGCGGTACATCTCCCGCAGGGCGATGGAGACGTCGTGCTCCCCCATCAATCCCGCCTCGAAAGCGTCCGCCCGGGTTTCGGCTTCCTCCAGGGGCGCTTCATAGCTGGCCAGCACGCCATGCACCAGGTCCACCAGCAGGGAAGCGCTCAGGGTGGTGGGGTCGGCGTCCCCCGCGGGACGCTGCCGCCACCGATCCATGACGGCGCTGAGGTAGGGCTGGTCCTTGCGGTGAATCGTAAGCAGGAAGCCGGGGCCCCAGAAGATGGCCACCTTGCGGGTCAGCGCCTGGGGAGAGTCGGCCTGGGAATCCGCCCGCTCGTCATGGGCCCGCAGGATCACGAAGCTGGCGGTATCAAAACGCTCCCACTTCGGAAGGTGCTCCGGGTCGAGACAATCCTGCACCGCGCTGGCCGGCAGTCCGTTCCGGATCCCGACCCGTTCCAGATCGGCGCGGTCCGGCTCGACCAGATCGACCCAGGAAAAACCTGGGGCCTCGAAGATGGTGCGTTCCATACTCAGGGCCGCCGAGGCTTTGAGCCGAGGATCCGGCTGGCCGCGACCGCGGCGCCGAAACCGTTGTCGATGTTTACCACGGTAATCCCGGCGGCACAGGAGTTCAGCATCGCGAGCAGGGCAGCCACCCCACCGAAGCTGGCGCCGTACCCGATACTGGTCGGCACCGCGATCACCGGCCGGCCCACCAGGCCACCGACGACGCTGGGCAACGCCCCCTCCATCCCCGCGACCACGATCAGGACGTCGGCCTGGTCCAGCTGTTCCCGGGCCCCGAGCAGCCGATGCAGCCCGGCCACGCCCACATCGGCAAGCCGGCTGACTCGATGCCCCAGGAACCCCGCGGTTACCGCCGCCTCCTCGGCCACTGGGAGATCACTGGTGCCGGCACAGACCACCAGGACAGACCCCAGATCCTCGCCAACATCCCTGTTTCCGTCCAGCCGAACCGTTCGACCGAGAGCGTTCCAGTCCAGTGTCGGAAACCTGGCCTTGAGCGCCGCGGCCTGGTCGGCGCTGGCCCGGGTGCCCAGGAACCCAGCCCCGGTGGCGGCCAGCCGTTCCGCGATCATGACGAGCTGATCGACGGTCTTCCCGGCGCAGAAGATCACTTCGGGATGGCCCTGCCGCAGGCTCCGGTGGTGGTCCAGCTGAGCGAAGGGGAGCTGTTCAACCGGGAAGTGGCGCAGCCGGTCCAGCGCGGCGGCGGGCTCGAGTTCACCCCGGGCAACCGCCTGGAGCAGACGCTCGAGTTCGGCCGGGTTCACGCGATTTCGGCGACGGCACAGCGGGTGGCGAGATACCCGGTGAAGATCGCCTCAGCCTCCATCATCGACTCCACCTGGAACAGGCGACCGCGCAGCTCCGAGGAGCCGGGCAGCCCCTTGGTGTACCACCCGAAGTGCTTCCGGAACTCCACCATCGTCTTGCGGCTGTCGCCCTGGAGCCGGATCGCCAGCCGGGCGTGGGTCAGGGCCACCTCGAACCGCTCGGCCGCGGTTGGGGGCGGTGGCTTCGGTTGGTCGGCGAGCAGGGCCTGGGCATCGCGGAACAGCCACGGATTCCCGAAGGAACCCCTCCCAATCATGACCCCAGCACAACCGGTGTGGCGCACCAGGCGCACTACATCCTCACCCGTCTGCACGTCTCCGTTGCCAATGACGGGAATCTCGAGCGCCTCTGCCACCCACGCAATGTCGTCCCAATTGGCCTTCCCGGAAAACATCTGGGTCCGAGTACGCGCGTGCAGGGTGAAAGCTCTGGCCCCCGCGTCCTGCATCCGGAGGGCGATGCCCACCGGATCGCGCGACTCGTCGTTCCAGCCGCTCCGGGTCTTGACCGTCACCGGCAGGTGAGTGGCCGCGACACAGGCCCGGATGATCCGATCCACCAGGTCGAGATCCCGGAGGCACCCCGATCCGCCGTTCCGCTGCACCACCTTCTTGACGGGACAGCCGAAGTTGATATCCACGAACTCCGGCCGATAGTGCTCGGTGATCAGGGCGGTGGCCTCGGCCATGGCGGCCGGATCGGAGCCGTAGATCTGGATCCCGATGGGCCGCTCGATGTCCTCGAATTCGGCGCCCTCCAGGGTGCGGCGGATCTTGCGCCGGATGGCCTCGGAGCTGAGGAATTCGGACAGCACCACGTCGGCCCCCATCCCCCGGCAGATCTGCCGGAAGGGGGGCTCGGAAACCCCGGCCATGGGGGCCAGGAGCAGCGGCACCGGGTGCCCGGATGGAAATGGCAACTGCATGGTGGGGAACAATATACTGCGGAGGGTGGGGACGAGGAGTAGGGGGGATCCGATGCAGGCCCTACCCGCCCGACCCTATCCCGACCCGGATGAAGAAAACGGCGGCGCGCCAATTCCTGAATTGCCCATTTCCCAGATTCCCAGATTCCCAGATTCCCAGATTCCCCGATGCCTCCGGGATGCGGCAGGCCTACCGGCGGCCCTGATCGCGGTTGCGGGCGATCGCTCGCGGTTTCCGGGTTACCACGCCGCCATACCACCAGACGACCTTGCAGTTATTGGGGGGGGCCCCCGCGCCCTACGGGGTCGTCCGCGGCTCCCAGGTGACCCTCGCCAGCGCCTTCCGCCCCTCCTTCCACCACGGCTTGAGTTCCGGGTCGCAGTCCTTCCACCAGCGGACGAACCGGTCGTAGTGGTAGCGGGCCTGGTCGCGGTCACCTCGGGCCTCAGCCACCCGGCCGAGGTAGAACTCTGCGGGGGTGATTAGGGAGATCGACTGCCAATTCGTCTGGTCCGCGAGTTCTTCGATCCGACCAAGCGGACACTCCCGCTCAAAGCCAGCGACCCCGAAACGGGGAACTGGGAACGGGGAACGGGGAACTGGGAACTGGGAACGGGGAACGGGGAACGGGGAACTGGACGGGGGCTCAACCCTTTCCATCAATTCGTCAATCCCCGATTCCCCTCACTCCCACTCGATCGTCGCCGGCGGCTTGGAACTGATGTCGTAGACCACCCGATTGACGCCGTCGACCTCGTTGGCGATCCGGTTCGAAACCCGGGCCAGCACTTCGGGCGGAAAGGCATACCAGTCGGCCGTCATGCCGTCGCGGCTGGTGACCGCGCGCAGTCCCACCACCTGGTCGTAGGTTCGGTCGTCCCCCTGCACTCCCACCGACTGAATCGGCAGCAGCACCGCGAACGCCTGCCAGATCTCGTCGTACAACCCGGCCGCCCGAATCTCCTCGATGTAGATGTGATCGACCTTGCGCAGGATGTCGAGCTGGGGACGGGTGACCTCGCCCAGGATCCGGATCGCCAGACCCGGGCCCGGGAACGGATGCCGGCCGACCATCTCCTCGGGCAGTCCCAGGCCTCGGCCGACTTTCCGGACTTCATCCTTGAACAGCTCTCGCAGCGGCTCGATCAGGGTGAACGGCAGCTTCTCGGGAAGCCCGCCCACGTTATGATGGGTCTTGATGGTGACCGAGGGGCCGCCTCTGGGCGACATCGATTCGATCACGTCGGGGTACAACGTACCCTGCACCAGGAAGCCGATGTCCTTGCCGACTTTCCGAGCCTCCTGCTCGAACACGTCGATGAACCGGTGCCCGATGCGCTTCCGCTTGGTTTCCGGCTCGGTGACCCCGGCCAGGTCCGCCAGGAACTGCTGGCTCGCGTCTACCACCCGGAGGTCGATCCCGTAGTGGCGCCGGAAGGTATGCTCCACCTGCTCCCGCTCGTGCAGTCGCAGCAGACCGTGGTCCACGAAGATGCAGGTCAGCCGGTCCCCCACGGCGCGGTGCACCAGCACCGCCGCCACCGAGCTGTCGACTCCCCCCGAGAGCCCGCAGATCACCCGGGCCCGGTCGCCCACCAGCTCCCGGATCCGGGCGACCTCGCTGTCGATGAAGTGCGCCGGGGTCCAGTCCGGGGTGCAGCCGCAGACTTCGAACAGGAAGTTGTGCAGGATCTCCCCGCCCCGCGGGGTATGCGCGACCTCGGGGTGAAACTGCACCCCGTACAGCGGCCGCGACTCGTGCTCGAACGCTGCCACCGGCGCGTTCTGGCTCGAGGCCGTGACCCGGTAGCCGGCCGGCGCCGTGTCGACGTGATCCCCGTGGCTCATCCAGACCGGCGTTTCTTCCCCCACCCCGAAGCCCTGGAACAGGCGCCCGCCGCGGACTTCCACCATGGCCCTGCCGTACTCGCGCCGATCGGCCCGCTCGACCTTGCCTCCGCTGAGATGCGCCAGCAGCTGCATTCCGTAGCACAGCCCCAGCACCGGCGTGCCCAGGTTGAGCAGCGCCGGTTCCGCCGTGGGAACGTTCTCGCCGTACACCGAGTTCGGGCC
>CALMOP010000157.1 GCA_937871775.1 uncultured Gemmatimonadota bacterium
ATGTTCCGATGCGTGAGCATGACCCCCTTGGGGTCGCCGGTCGTTCCGGAGGTGTAGATCAGGGTCGCCAGGTCGTCCGGGGTGGCGGCGAGCGCGTCGGCCCTCCACCGTGGGTGCTGTCCTGCCAGCGTCCGGCCCCGCTCGAGCAGCGCATCCAGGCCCATCACGCCCGCTCCCGAGCCCCCCATCGCGATGATGTGCTGGAGCGCCGGAACGTCCCCGGATTTCCGCACCGCCTGGACCTTCTCCAGTTGGGCGGCCGTGGACACCACGATGGCGATCGCGCCGGAGTCCCGCAGGATGTAGCCGATCTGGTTCGAGGGCAGGGTCGGGTAGATCGGGACGTCGGTGGCGCGGAGTGCAAGACAGGCGTAGTCGACGAAGGCCCACTCGGGGCGGTTCTCCGACAGGATCGCGACCCGGCTGCCGGCCGTGACGCCGAGGTCGCGGAGGCCCGCGGCCATCGCCTCCACCTGGCTGGCCACGTTGCGGTAGGAGAGGTCCTGCCAGCGGCCGTCCCGCTTGAATCGCATGGCAACCGGCCGATCCGCGAACCGATCCAGCCCGTGGAAGTAGATCTCATTGAGTGTCCGGGGAGCCGTCATCCTGCCTCCGGAGATACGCGGGGCCTGTAGCCCGCAGCTGGGAGCCCGCCGCGGCGGCGGGCGGCTACTGGAAGATGACCGTGAACTGCTGTTCCGACCCGGGGACCAGGTCCGCGCTGGGCCGGGTGGCCAACACCGATACGTGCACGGTATCCGGAGCGGTCTCCCCGGTAACCCGCCGGAGCGTTACCGCGGTGACCGGCCGGCCACTGCTATTGGTCGTGACCCGGATGGTATCGACCCCGCCGGCAAACCGCACCGTTCCCTGCGCGGCGGCCTCGACCACCGCGTAGCGGATCGTGGTTCCGGCGACCCCGTCCAGCGTGAAGTTCCGGACCTCGGCGACCAGCGGGCTCGAGGCCGTGTCACTATTGGCGACGGTGTCCACCGCCGGGCCAATCAGCACCAGCGTATCCGAGCTGGGTCGAATGTTGAGCGTCTGCAGATCGGAGAACAGGCTCCCCATGGCGGCCTGCACCCGGCCGCTGCCGGCGGTGGTGTCGGTGGTGACCTTGCCGGCGCTGTCCACCAGGGTCAGCGTCGAGTCCAGCACCCGCCAGACGATGGTGGCCTCCACGCTGTCGCCCTGGGCATTCAAGGCGCGGGCATGAAGCGTCAGGGTGTCGCCCGGCTCCACGTAGGCCGGGGCCGGCAGGCGCAATTCCAGGGCCACCACGCCGTTCTGACTGTCGGGAAGCGCGCTGCAGGCGAGGGACGCCAGGACCATCCCTCTGGCGGTCCAGGCTCTCATGGGACGGTACCTGGTTCTTCCCCACACTCCCGCAGCGTGGCCTGGGCGTGGCGGATCCACCGCTCCGCGTCACTGCCGCGTGGAGGGTGGGCCAGGAAGGCGCGCAGGTGGGAGGCCGCCTCCACCGTCTCGCCACGCCCCTTCAGCAGGAACGCCAGCCCGTAATGGGCCCCGACCAGCGATGGGTCGAAGTCGAGCGCCCGGCGGTAGTGCCGGATGGCCTCGTCCTGCTGGCCGGTCTTGGTGAAGGCAATTGCCATGTTCTGCAGGGTTCGCGGGTCACTGGGATTGTCCCGCAACGCGAGCCGGTAGGAAGTCAGGGCTGCTTCGTAGTCCCCCTGACGTTCCAGCGCCAGCGCTTCATTTAGGTAATCGAGCCGCTGCGGCTTCAGGTGTGGGGACCGGCCGCCGCCGAACCAGCGCCGCCAGAAACTCATTGCGGGACAAGATCCTTGCGGGCGAGAGGGAGGTTCCGATCGAGAGGGAGGTTCCGATCAAGATAGTCCCCACCGCCGGTGGAGGCAACGTGGTTGAAGCCATCTCGCGCCGGGACTAGGTTATGACAGCCCCCGTGCCCGGGACCGGTCCGCCTGGGGGCTCCCGCCTCTTCTCCACCGCGGATGGTCTCGACGATGAAGCGCAGCAACCCGACCCCGCTCTCCCGCGGCGTGCTCGAGATCGACTGGCCCTTCTTCGGGGAACTGTGTCGCGCCCTCGCCTTGAAGGTCGCCGGCGCCTACGCTCCCGACGTGGTATTGGGCATTGCCAAGGCGGGGGTGATCCCCGGAGTGGTCGTCGCCTCGATCCTGCAGACCGAATTTGCCTCGATGGCCGTGACCCGGCGCGATGCCGGCGCCGATCCGGTGCTGGTGACCGGCCCGCCCCCGTCGATCCGTGACCGGCGGGTCCTGCTGGTCGACGAGACCTGCGATACCGGCTCGACCCTGAAGCTCGCCCTCAATGAGGTCCGGGCCCTCCACCCCCGGGAGGTCCGCACCGCGGTCTCGTTTCGAACCGGCTCCTACGCTCCGGACTTCCACGCATTCGCCACTGAGAAGCTGATCATTCTCCCATGGGACCGGGAGATCGTCCAGGACGGCGTCCTTGCGATGCGCCCGGACTACGTCCGCTGGCTGCAGGGAAGCGGCTGACGCCCTCGCCGCGATGAAGGACCTGCTCGCCTACGCGGTCCAGCGCTCGCGGGCCGACCACACCGAAATCCGGCTCGAGCGCACCTGGGCCACCTCCGTGGCGTTCCGCGGCAGCCGCCTCGAGATCGCCACGACCGGCTGCGAGACCGGAGGCATGGTCCGCTGCCTCAACCGGGGGAAGGGTTGGGGGGTGGTCTCCTTCACCGGGCTGGACCACCTGGTGGCGGCGGTCCACCGGGCCCACGAACTCTCCCTTGCCGTTTCGGTGTACTCCCCCATTCGGCTGGCTCCGATCCCGGTGCTGGTGGCGGATCACCTGAACGACCTCGACGGCGACGTGCGGGGGATCGGGCTGGACCAGAAGCGCGCCTACCTGGAGCGACTCAATCAGGATCTGCTGGCGACCGACCGCCGCCTGATCAGCACCTTCGCCTCCTACCAGGACCAGGTGATCGAACGGTGGGTGGCCACCTCCGAGGGGTCGCTGCTGTTCGAACGCCGCCCTCTGGTGCGACTGGCGGCGGCGGCGGTGGCCCGGGAGGAGAGCTTCCTCGAGCGGGCCTTCGAATCGTGGTCAACGGGCGGCGGCTGGCGCTCGGTCCAGGGCGCGGATCACTGCTTCCGCACCGCCGGGCGGCGGGCGATCCAGCTGCTCGGCGCCGGTCGGGCCCGCAGCGGGGTATACCCGGTGGTGCTCGATCCCCGGGCCTTTGGTGCCCTGGTACATCACGCGCTTGGGCATCTCGTCGAGGCCCCCACCGTGGGAGACCCGCCGGAGGGGGCGCTGCTTCCCGGTCAGCGCGTGGGTTCCGAGCTGCTGATCGTGGGAGACGACGGCAGCGCATCCAGTCGGCCGGGCTCGCTCCCGTTCGATGACGAGGGGGCGCCCGCTCAGAACACCCTGCTGATCCAGCACGGGGTAGTGGTAGGCCGGCTCCACACCCGGGAGACCGCTGCCCGGAACGGCGAACGGCCGACCGGCAACGCGCGTGCCGGGTCATTCCGGCACCCGCCGCAGGCCCGGCTGACCAATACCTACGTGGCCAACGGCCGGGGGACCCTGGAGGACCTGCTCCGGGGCATCAAGCACGGGCTGTACGGCGCCGACGCAATCGGCGTCGAACTCAAGGGGGGTCGCTTCCAGCTCCAGGTCGGGCACGGCCAGCGGATCGAAGACGGGCAGCTGGGGGAGGTCGTGAAGCCGTTCACGATCAGCGGCGGGTTGATGGAGACGCTGCAGCGGCTGGACGCGCTGGCCGGTGACTTCCGGTGGAATCAGCTGGCCAGCAGCTGTGGTCGGGCCGGCGCGGGGCGGATTCCGGTGGCCGAAGGGGCTCCCCACGGACGGCTGGACGGGGTCACCGTGGTCGGAGATCCGGCATGATCGCAGCCCTGCTGGAGCGGGCGGCCCGGCGCGCCAGCCAGGCGGACGTGGTGCTCAAGACCGACGAGACCACCCGGCTGCACTTCGGTGACGACGGACTCCATTCCGCCGCCGTTGCCACCAGTCTTGGCGCCAGCCTCCGGGTAGTGGTGGAGGGGCGCCAGGGGATTGCCGGGACGGTGGTGGAGGATCCCGAGGACCTGCTGACCCGGGCCCTGGAATCGGCCCGCGTCGGGGATATCCTCACTCCCGGGCTGCCGTCCCGCGCCGCGCTGCCCAGCGTCATTACCCACCTGCCTCGCGCCGCCGCCGCGACGCTCCAGGACCTGATCCACCTGGTGGAAATTCTCCGCGATCGGTTACAGACCGCGGGCCTTTCGCTCAACTTCTCGGTGCGTCGCTCCCTCGGTTCGGTCCGGGTCGCGAATACCCACGGGCTCGATGCCGGCTACGATGTGTCGCTGGTCGACTTGAGACTCCGGGCGACGGTACCCACTGGTGGCCGACGGCTGACCCTGACGGGGCGGCTGGTCGGGGCGGATCTTCCCTCGCTGCCGGAACTGGAACAGCTGGTCCGATCGCTGCGCCTCCGCCTTGCATGGGCTACCCGGACCGTCCCGGTGCCGGCGGGCCGGCACCGGGTCGCCTTCTCCTCCGCCGCGCTGCCGACCCTGCTGCGTCCGGTCGAGCAGGGGCTCAATGGCGCGGCCGCGCTGCTGGATCTGTCCCCACTCGCCCATCGCCGTGGCGCCCGGGCATTCAGCGAGTCGATCACCCTCCGCGACGATCCCCTCCTTGATGGCCGTCCCGGCTCCCGTCCCTTCGATGATGAGGGCCTGCCCAGCCGACCCGTTGCGCTGGTGGAGCGGGGGCAGATCGCGGGGCTGCTCTACGATCTGGAGACGGCCGCGCGAGCCGGAGTGCCCTCCACCGGCCACGGTCGGCGCACCACCTTCGGCAGGGCCCAGGTCGCGCCCAGCAACATCGTTCTGGAGCCGGGAACGGCGGACGAGAACGCCGTGTTGGCGGCGATCGGAGACGGGATCGTAGTGGAGCGACTGCGGGGTTCGCCGGATGCGAGTCAGCTGGGTGGTAGCTTCGCGCTGCCGGCGCTGGTGGCCTGGCGGGTGCTCGGCGGCGAGATCGTCGGCGTGGTACCCGAGGTGACCGTGGCGGGCAATGCCCACGAGCTTCTGAATCGAGTGGTGGCGGTCGGGCGGGACGCCGAATGGCAGGGCAGCCGCTGGCTCCCGCCGGTGGTCATCGAGGGTGTCTCGGTCTTCTAGCTTCCGAACCGACTAGAACAGAATCCGCCGGGCCACCCAGTAGACCAGGTACAGCGCCGTTGCCCCGAAGAGCCACAGGCCCAACTCGCGCAGCCGGTCCCGGCGGCGGTCCGGTCCGGTCGCAGGATCATGATCCAGCGTCTGTCGCTGGCGAACGTTGTATGCGCACATCGTCGCTCAGGCGGGGACACCCAGGGCCGAGAGGTATCCGGTGCTCTCCCCCAGCCGCCCGTACAGGATCTGCAGGGTCTCCGGGGAACCGGCCAGGAAGCGGCACTGCTGGTCACCCCGGGAACGGCACTCCACCTCCATGATCCCCAGGGTGGTTTCGGAGATCCGGCTCAGCAGTTCGGCCAGGACCCCGGACGACAGGTGACAGGTCGGGTAGCCGTGGCCCCCGTTGGGGTCGGCCTCCCACCAGTTGGCGGAATCCAGCGCGATCACGGCTGGGGTCAGCGGGGTAACCCGCAGGGTTCCCCACCCGAACTCCTGAAAGAAGGCCGAGAGGGTCTCGCCGAGGTGCCGCACGTCCAGGGAGGAAGGCTGGCGCACCTGGAACCGATCGATCAGCCATTGGGTGTAGCTGTCATAGAGCGACTCTCCACCGGCAAAGCCAGCCTCCTGAAGCCACCCCGCCGCCTGCATGCCCACCTCCCGCTCCAGGGTCTGCGTGAGCTGTCGCAGGCTCAGGTGGCTCAGGAGCAGGGTGCCGGGGGACAGGGGGCGTGACGACGGAGGCATGGCGTAAGGCTCCAGTGTTGAGGAACGAAGGTTAGAGCAGGATCCGGACCGGTGCAAGCCGACCGGGCCCTAGCCCCGCGCGCGCCGAAGCAGCTCCGCTTCATCGATGATGGAGATCTTAAGCGCGCGCGCCCGCTCGAGCTTGCCGCCGGCTTCCAGGCCCGCGACTACCGCCGTGGTCCGCTTGCTGACGCTGCCGGTGACCCTGCCCCCCGCCCGCTCGACCAGATCAGTTGCCTCCTGCCGCGACAGGGTCGGCAGGGTCCCCGTCAGTACATAGGTTTGCCCCGTCAGCGGACCGTCGGCCTGGGCCGCCCCTGGTTCCGTGAGGCGCACTCCGGCCTCGGCGAGCCGGGCGAGCAGCTGGCGGTTGGCCGCCGCGCCGAAATACTCCGCGATCGCCTCCGCGATCGCCGGACCGATCCCGGGCACCTGTTCCATTTCCTCCCGGCTCGCCTCGGCGAGGGCCGGGAGCGACCCGTAACGCCGGGCCAGCAGTTGGGCCACCGTCTTCCCCACGTGGCGGATGCCGAGTCCGAACAGCAGCACCGAAAGCGGGCGGGTCCGGGAGGTCGCAATGGCGTCGATCAGCTGGTTCGATGATTGTTCGGCAAACCGCTCCAGCCGCTCCAGTCGCTCCGCGGTAAGCCGGTACAGGTCCGCGACGCTCTCGATCAGGCCGGTCTCGAGCAGCCGCCGCACTCGCTCGTAACCCAGACCACGGATGTCCATCGCTTCCCGTGAAGCGGAATGTACGATGCTCTCCAGGACCCGGCCGGGGCAGGTGACGTTGGGGCAGAAACGCAGCACCTCCCCTTCGGTCCGCTCCAGCCGGATCCCGCAGCGGGGGCAGGCGGCCGGCATCCCGAAGCGCCGCTCCGCACCGGTGCGCCGCTCCCGCAGCGGCCCCAGGACCTGGGGGATTACCTCCCCGGCCCGGGTCACCTCGACCCAATCACCGATCCGGATATCCCGGGCCTCGATCAGATCCTCGTTATGGAGGGTGGCGCTCGACACGGTGACCCCTCCGATCTCGACCGGCTCGAGCACGGCGTACGGCGTGATCGCGCCGGTGCGGCCGACATTCAGCTGGATGTCGATCAGCCGGGTCACGGCCACCTCTGGCGCGAACTTCCGGGCGATGGCCCAGCGAGGTTCCCGGTTGCCGATGACACCCAGCTCGGCATGCAGGTCCAGGCGGTCGATCTTGACCACCACGCCGTCGGCGTCGAAGGGCAACTGGTCCAGCAGCTTCTCGAATTCGGTGATCCGGGTCTGCACCGCGCCCAGGTCGGGCAGTCGGGTCCGGTGCGGCTCCACCGGGAATCCCCACGCCGCGAGCTGCTCCAGCACCTCCCATTGGTAGCGGAGGTCGAGTCGCCCCTCGATGACCTCAACATGGAAGGCGAACATCCGGAGTCGCCGGCGTCGGGTGATGCGGGGATCCAGCTGGCGCAGGCTGCCGGCCGCGGCGTTGCGCGGGTTGGCGAACAGGGGTTCGCCCTCGCGGGCCCGTTCCTGGTTGAGCCGCTCGAAGGCCTGACGGGAGAAATAGACCTCCCCCCGGATCTCCATCAGCCGGGGATGACCGGTGCCCGTCAGGACCAACGGGATCTCCGGCAGCGTCTTCAGGTTCTCGGTGATGACCTCACCGATCGCGCCGTTACCGCGGGTCGCGCCCACGGTCAGGTGTCCGTCCCGGTAGGTCAGACTCACCGCCGCGCCGTCGATCTTCACCTCGGTGGTGTAGCCGCCCCGCCCGGCATCCGGGGAAATCCTCTGGTTGCGGGTCTCCCAGGCGGTCAGCGCGTCGGCATCGAAGGCATTGGCCAGCGACATCATGGGGCGGAGGTGGGGGTGCTTGGCCAGGGCCGAGGCGGTCTCGGCACCGACCCGCCGGGTAGGGCTGTCCCGGCTGGCCAGTTTGGGGTGCGCGGCTTCCAGCGCCAGCAGCCGTTGGAACAGCCGATCGTACTCCAGGTCCGATAGGATCGGCGCGTCCTGGACGTAGTAGGCGTGGTTGGCCCGGGTCAGCTGTTCACGAAGCCGGGCGGCTTCCTGGTCTGGGGTCATCGTGATGACGGGCCGATGGCCCGGAGAAGCCCTCGCTGGGGAAGGGGGCGGCCGGAGGCTCCGAGTCTCGGAATTGGGCCCCGCACGGTGGGCCAACGACCGTACGCCCTCGTGACTGGCGGTCGGCGGCTTCCGGGTGGGGAGGCCAGTCACGCAGGGGCCGAACCGTCTAGCGGGCCGCGGCTTCCTGCTGCAGCACGGTGAGTGCCACGCCCACCAGTCGGTCGATCTCTTCGGCGCTAGCCCGCGCCAGGGCGCCTTCCCGCCACGGGCCTTCCCGATTGGCAAATTCATCCAGCAGCCGGCGCATGAACCCGATCAGCGCTACCCGCTCCCGGTCCGCGGACCGTGAGCTGGTCCGGTCACCGACCCGCTGTTGCAGCTTCTCGAAACGATGGGCGGTGCGCAGGGCCTTGGCCGTCAGGCCGGCCACCATCTGACAGAACCGGATGTCCGCCTCGGAAAAGGGCGGACTGTCCCGAAAGGCCCGGAGCAGGATCGCTCCGATGGCGACACTCCGCCAGACGATGGGCACCACGGTGATCGAACGCACCCGCCGGCTCTCGAACGTCTCCCGCAGGTGGATCAGCGATGGATCGTGTTCAACATCCGGGATGGAAACGGTCGTGCGCTCGGTGAGCGCCCGGCGCAGTTCGGGATAGCGCTCCAGATCGACCATGTAGTTCCGGATACTGGGATCCTCGAAGCTGGCCACCAGTCGGGCGGTCCGCCCATCACGCTCGGCGAGGAAGATCGAACAGCGGTCCAGGCCGAACTCCTCTCCGAGGCGCCGCGCGATGGCCTGCATGATGTCCGCGAAGTGCAGGCTTCCGGTGATTTCCTGCAGGATCTCCAGGGCGGCCACCAGCTGGCGACGCTCCAGTTCCAGTTCCCGGATCCGGCCTTGCAGGCGGTCGATGTCTTCGGAGCTGCTGATCGGTAGTGTCATAGGGTGCCCCGGCAGACGGTCCCTTGTTCAGTGGCGCAACTGGGTCCAAGTCCCTAACTTAGCGCCCCTCGTCGGATTTGCCCGCGATCCTGGTCACAAGCGACCGGGCCCGGACCTGGTAGGCCGGGTCCATCACGTCGTCGATCGGCAGGGTATCCACCTGGGCCAGCTGTTCCCGCGCCTCGGTGTACCGGCCCCGGTCGATCAGCACCTCGGCCAGGTCCAGGCGATGGTAGATGCTCGCTGGCGCCAGGTCCACCGCCCGGCTCATATAGACCTCGGCACTGTCCCACGAGGCCGCGTTGAAGATCTTGCCGCCCAGGAAGGCCTTCGCGAAGAATCGGGTGAACCCCGACAACCGCATGACTTCGGCGTTCCAGCGGCCCAGCACATGGTCGGCCTTGTGATGGGCCGGGTCGATCTGCAGGGCCTTGAGTGCTTCGGCCCGGATCTCACTGGCCCGGCGAACCCGCTCCTTCTTGCTCTTGGTGAGGGAGGCCCGCCCGATGGCAGCCGCCAGGGCGTAATGCCCATCGGCGCTGTCGGGCGCCAGTGCGGTTGCCCGCCGGGCATAGCGTTCCGCCTCGGCGTAGACCGAGTCCCGCGCCGGGCTCTTCACCGAGTCCGGCGTCTGCTTCCCGAGATCCATCAGGACTTCAGCGGCACGCCACTGGGCCTGGTAGTTTCCCGAGTCGAGCGCCAGAGCCGCCTGGAAGTGCTGCAGGGCGAGCTCGGGAGTCCGCGCCGCGCGGGCCGCTATGCCGAGGTCAACCTCCTCCTCGGCCGATTGAGCCTGGAGACCGGTGCAGGCGAGAACCAGCAGGCCGGCGATCGCGGCCGTCCGACGGTTACTCACGACTCCTCCTTCGTTGACGCCGATCGGGCGCCGCCACTCCGAGAACCGACTCCCGAATGCTCTTCCAATCCCTGATCGAACGCAAGCGCGACGGCCAGGCGCTGTCCGAGGCCGATTGGCGCATGGTCCTGGAGGGCTGCCTGAGCGGGGTCGTGCCGGACTACCAGCTGACCGCCCTGCTCATGGCGGTGGTGTGGCGGGGACTCGAGCCGGCCGAACTGACCACCCTGACCCGCTTGATGCGTGACTCCGGCGCCAGCCTGACCTGGGGCCCGGGCGTGCCACCCCGGGTGGACAAGCATTCCACCGGCGGGGTCGGGGACAAGGTCTCGCTGGTGCTGGCACCGCTGGTGGCCAGCTGCGGCATCGCGGTGCCCATGATGTCGGGACGCGGGCTGGGACACACCGGGGGCACCACCGACAAGCTGGAATCGATCCCGGGCTTCCGCACCGATCTTTCCCTGGCGGAGGTCCAGGCCCAGGTCCAGCGGATCGGCGTGGCGATGTTCGGCCAGAGCGAAGCGATTGCCCCTGCGGATCGGAAGCTGTACTCCCTGCGGGGTGTCACCGGCTCCGTAGCCTCGATCCCGCTCATCGCCGCGAGCATCATGTCCAAGAAGCTGGCCGAGGGGCTGTCGGGGCTGGTACTCGACGTCAAGACCGGCAGCGGCGCATTCATGCGCGAGCCGGCATCGGCCCAGGCGCTGGCCCAGGCGAT
>CALMOP010000158.1 GCA_937871775.1 uncultured Gemmatimonadota bacterium
GATCGGGCCCGGCAGCACCGATATCGTCGGCGTCAAGGCGGGGGACACCACCCTGATCCCGCTGGTCGCCACGCCGGCCGCGGAGATGTTCCCTGCGCTGTCGCCGGACGGCCGCTGGCTGGCGTACGCCTCGACCGAATCGGGCCAGTCGGAGGTGTACGTCCGCCCGTTTCCCGAGACCGCTACCGCCAAGTGGCAGGTCTCCACCGCGGGCGGCACCGAGCCCGCCTGGGCGAGCACCGGGCGGGAGCTGCTCTATATCAACGGCAAGGGCGAGATGGCGTCCGCCCAGGTCACACCGGGCCCGACCTTCTCCCTCGGGAAGCAGCGCCCCCTCTTCTCGACGACGCAGTTCTCCCGCCCGGGGCCGGTTCCCTCATTCTCGTTGAGCCCGGACGACCAGCGGTTCCTGATGGTGCGGGAGGGAGACAACTCGCAGCAGAGCGAACTGATCGTGGCGGAGAACTGGCTGCAGGAACTCACGGGGATGCCCGGCAAGTGAGGCTGCGCGAGTCACCCTGAGCGCGCTCCGATGCAGCGCATCGAGCCCGGCAGGAATACCCGATCAGCGACGATCGTACTCCACGGTCTGTCGGTTCCGGCTCCCGCTCAGCGACCGACCGCCTTGGCCGGGGCCCGCCCGGCCAGCACGGTGATGTTGTCGGATCCGCCGCCGTCCAGGGCCAGCTGCACCAGGCTGCGGCACAGCTGCTCCGAGGATTCCATCTTGCCGATCTCTTCGGCAATCTGCTCATCGGTGACGTGCTTGGTCAGCCCGTCGCTGCACATGAGGAATACACCCCGGTACCGGATGTCGAGCCGGGTGACGACCGGGGTGGCTTCGGGACCTCCGATGGCGCTGATCAGCACGTTGTTGAGCGGGGAGGAGGTGCGCCGGCTCTCGGGCAGCGCGCCGCGGTCCACCAGGTCCTGGGCCATGGTCTGGTCCTTGGTGACTTGCCGCAGCACCCCGTTCAGGTAGTGGTAGCACCGGCTGTCGCCCACCTGGACCGCGTAGGCCCAGGGCCACACGGCGATGCCCAGGGTGAGCGTCGTCGCCATGCGCCGCTCCGCCGCGTGAGCGGCGGCTTCGGCCTTCACCACCGCATGGGCCTCCATCGCCGCCGCCTTCAGGGCATCGAGGAACTCGGTCGCATCGCCCCGACCCAGCGAGTGGTAGCAGTTGAGGGTGGAGGCGACATAGCGGGCGACTGCTTCGGCGGCCAGCCGGCTGGCCGCTCCGCCCCCGGCCCCACTTCCCACTCCATCCGCGACCAGCATGAAGGTGGCCAGCCGGCTGCCCCGCAGCGGCAACTGGTCGGGATCGGGCAGACTGGTGCCGTGAAGCACGACCTGCTGATGCACCGTCCCCAACAGGAAGTGGTCCTGGTTCTCCTTGCGCACCTTGCCGGGGTGCGTGAGGCCGAACAGGTCCAGTTCATCATCGCGAGGCCGGACCGCGTGGCTCAGCGTGATCGGGGTCGGTTGCACTTGGATCGTCATGGTGCCTCCTGGCATCCGGCGCCCTGTTCCGGCCCGGGGGGCCGGAAACAGCGCGTCACTTCTGGTACTGCACGCCCGCTTGGCCATTGCCTCCGGCGGGCACCCCTGCCACTCGGGAACCCTCGTATTGCCCAGGTACCGCAGATCCTCGACCCCGATCCGGCTGGAGAAGAACCCCGAGGCGGTCAGGTCGCGGGCATCGTAGGGTGCGGCGCGCCGCGGCCGGGCCATGGGGGGGAGGGCTGGGGATCGGCCGCTGGTATACAATACCCTCGCTGAGGGCGACCGCTAGGCGGTAGGGTGCCAAGTAGGGGCGGAGCAATGCTCCGCCTCTACTTCCCACCCTGCCGCCCCTACCCGCCGCCCCTACGTATCGCCCCTACTACCGCCCCTACCGCCGGTAGGTCCGAGTCAACGCGATCGGCATCGGCAGGCCGTCCACCGCGACGTACACCAGCATCCGGGACCCGCCCAGCCCCAGTTCGCAGGTCTGGGACTCGCGGCCCCCGCCGTCAACCCGCCGCTCGATGACCAGGGCGTCCTCCTTCCAGCGGACCCGGGCCTCGACCTCGGCGCCGTTTTCCCCCGGCAGCAGCACCCAACTCCCATCGATGCGCCAGGTCACCTGGCTGCCGGTCCAGTCGGTGAGGCTGACGCTGGTATCACCGCTGATGCTGATGCGGGTGGGGGTCCAGCGGGCGAGTTCGAGCGACTGCTGGATCAGGGAGAGCTGGCGGGCATTCAGCTCCCGCGGCCGCCCCCGTCCCATCCCCGCAGTCGGAGCGCCCCCGGCGGTCGGCGGCCCTCCCCCGCCTTCACCCTCGTGCCCCACTCCCAGGCTCGCGAAGCGGTCCGGTCCCAACCGAGCCGGCATGGAGTCGGAAACTGCCTGGTCCAGGACCCAGTCGCCGTTCGGCCGTTGGGCGGCGGCGGATCCGCTGGCCATGAGCACCAGCGCCAGGGTGGGAAGGAGGTGTTGCCTGATCAGCATCGGGCGTGGCTCCATGGTGTAGCCTGGCGAACGGGAACTGCGGGATACAGCTGGGAACAGCGGGAAGACAACGGTGAGACTACGGGGAGACACCGGTGAGACTGCGGGAAGACCGCGGGAGAATCCGGGGATTGTGTCCGTGGTCTTCCCGTTGTCTCACCGTTGTCTCACCGGTGTCTTCCCGCAGTCTCCCGCAGTTCCCGGCAGTTCCCGCGGTCCCTGGAAGTGTGGCGCGGTCGGGCGCGCGGCGCCACATTCGGCCCATGGCCGTCGGCGCCGTGGCATATCATGACCTCGTCCTCAACCGGTACCCTCACGATGTGGCGCTCCTGGAGATTACATCCCTGGCGGTGGGCCGTGGTCGCTGTGGTTGCGGGGCTGGTTGCACTGCTGACAGGAAACCCGTGGGGCCGCCGCGGCCCCGATGGTCCGCTCGGCACGGTGACCGACTGGGCAGCCTATGGCGGCGACCCCGGGGGGTCGCGCCACTCCGGCCTGACCCAGATCACGCCGGGAAACGTCGGCCGGCTGCACCTGGCGTGGAGCTATCGCACCGGCGATGCGACCCACGACGATCACGGCGAGGGCCCCCAAAGTGGCTGCGGCCGCTGCCACACCGGCGAAAGCAAGTTCGAAGCCACGCCGATTCTCGCCGATGGGCGACTCTACCTTAGTACGCCGCTCAATCGGGTGCTGGCGCTGGACCCCCGCACCGGGTCGGAGTTGTGGCGGCATGACCCGAAGCTCCGGATCGACCTGGAGCGCAACGAGGGGTTCGTATCTCGCGGAGTGGCCTACTGGCGGAGCGCCGGTGACCAGGCCACCACTGGCAGTTGCGGGAGCCGGATCTTCTTCGGCACCGTGGATGCCCGACTACTGGCTCTCGACGCCGCCAGCGGCCAGCCCTGCTCCGGGTTCGGTGAGCAGGGGACGGTCCGGCTGGACCGGGAAGTCGGCCGGGTGCAGGAAGGCCAGTATGGCGTGACCTCGCCGCCGGTGGTGGTCGGCAAAGTGGTGATCGTGGGCTCCGCCATCGGTGACAACCGGCGGGTCGACATGGAGCGGGGGGTGGTCCGCGGCTACGACGCGGTGACCGGCGCTGAGCGGTGGCTGTTCGATCCCATCCCCCGCTCCGCCGCCGACCCGGCGTATCACACCTGGGACTCCACCGCCGCCCGGGTCACCGGCGGCGGCAACGCCTGGGCGCCGCTCTCGGCGGACACCGCGCTGGGGCTGGTGTTCGTCCCGACCGGCTCGGCGGCCCCCGACTTCTACGGCGGGCTCCGCCCGGGGGACAATCGCTACACCAGCTCGGTGGTGGCACTGGAGGCGGCCACCGGTCGGGTGCGCTGGCACTTCCAGGTGGTGCATCACGACCTGTGGGACTTTGACGTCGCCTCCCAGCCGACCCTGGTCACCGTGCCCCGAAATGGACGGGAGATTCCCGCCGTGGCGGTCGCGACCAAGATGGGTCACCTGTTCATCCTCGATCGCCGGACCGGGGAGCCGCTTTACCCGGTTGAGGAACGGCCCGTCCCGGCCAGCGATGTCCCCGGTGAACGCACCGCAGCAACCCAGCCCTTCCCGGTCCTCCCCCGGCCGCTGTTCGACGGGTCGCTCACCCGCGACCGGATCTGGGGACTCACCCCCGGTGAACGGAAGGCCTGTCTGGCCCAGTTCGACCGGATGCGCACCGGCCCCATCTTCACCCCGCCCAGCCTCGAAGGCACCATCATGTACCCGGGATACGCCGGCGGGACCACCTGGGGGAGTGTCAGCTGGTCGCCGGAGCGGCACCTGCTGGTCACCAGCCTGATGCGGATTCCGCTGTACGTGCAGCTTGCCCGGCGCGCCGCCGACTCCAGCGGCAACCAGATCGGCACGCCCTACACGATGAGCCGCGGCATGCTGGCCTCGCCCAGGGGGGCGCCCTGCAACCGGCCGCCATGGGGCAATCTGGTCGCCATCGACCTCGCCACCGGTGATCAAGCCTGGCAGGTACCACTGGGCCGGATCCCGGAGCTCTCGTGGATCCCGTGGAGCGGACGTTGGGGCTCGCCCAGCATGGGGGGGTCGCTGGTGACCGCCGGCGGACTGGTGTTCATCGGCGCCACGATGGACGACTACTT
>CALMOP010000159.1 GCA_937871775.1 uncultured Gemmatimonadota bacterium
TACGACATCAAGCGGGTGCTGGCGTATTCGACCGTGTCCCAGCTGGGGTACATGTTTCTGGGCGTGGGGACCGGCGCCATCACCGCCGGGATGTTCCACCTCGTGACTCACGCCTTCTTCAAGGCGCTGCTGTTCCTGGGCTCGGGGAGCGTCATCCACGCCATGCACCATGCCTACCACGCGACCCACAGCCACGACGATGCCCAGGACATGCGCAACATGGGCGGGCTGCGCCACCACCTGCCGGTGACTGCGGGTCTGATGATGGTGGCCACCCTGGCCATCACGGGGATCCCCCCGTTCGCCGGGTTCTTCTCCAAGGACGAGATCCTGGCCTATGCGTTCGGCCGGGGAGAACACCAACCCGCCTTCCTGCTATTCTGGGCCATGGGGGCCCTCGCCGCGCTGCTGACCGCGTTTTACATGGCCCGGCTCATCGCCATGACCTTCTTCGGGGAGAACCGCACCGGCACCGAGGAGCGGAAACACCTCCACGAAGCGCCCTGGATCATGACCGGGCCGCTGCTGGTGCTCGGGGTGCTGAGCATCGCCGGCGGGTGGCTGAACCTGCCCGAACTCGGGTCCTGGCTCGGGCCCACCGAACGGCTGCATCACTGGCTGGAGCCGGTAACGGCAGCCGGCGCTGCCGTGGCGGCGGCCCAGGGCACTGCGGCGGTGCTGCCCGACCATTCCCGAGAACTGGTGCTACTGGCCCTGGCGATCGCCGTCGCGCTCCTGGGGCTGCTGCTGGGCGCGCGGTACAGCCTCAAGGCCGGTATCGCTCCGGCCCGGCAGGCGGCGCCGGAGGTGGGCGTCTGGCGGCTGCTGTACCACAAGTACTACGTCGACGAACTGTATGATGCCTGGGTGGTCGACCCGATCGAGCGGCTGTCGCGCCAGTTCCTCTGGAAAACCGTCGATCAGAAGCTGATTGACCGCGGCGGCGTGCACGGTGCCGCGGGGCTGTCCCGGGCCCTGGGCTGGCTCGGGTCGCGGCTGCAGACGGGGCAGGTGGGGGTCTACGTGGTCATGTTCCTGGTCGGGGTGCTGTACGTCCTCGGGATGATGGCCTGGCGATGAGCGAATTCCTGACCTCCATCGGCTATGGCGGGTGGATCCTCAATACCCTGATCCTGCTGCCGCTCGCAGGCCTGGTCCCGCTGGCCCTGGCGCCCGCCCGGCAGGCGAAGCAGATCGCCCTCGCGCTGACCCTGGTGGAGTTCGTGGTTTCGCTGGGCCTGTGGTGGGCCTTCGACCCGGCGGATCCGCTCATGCAGTTCCAGGTCGTGGCGCCGTGGCTCCCGGCCTGGGGGATCAACTACCTGCTGGGCCTCGACGGCCTGTCGCTGTTCATGGTGCTGCTGACCACCGGGATCATGCCGCTCGCCGTGCTCGCCAGCTTCAACTACATCGCCCGCCGGGAGCGGCTCTACTACGGGCTGATGCTGGCCCTGCTGAGCGGCATGCTGGGGGTCTTCCTGGCCCAGGACATGTTCGTGTTCTACGTGTTCTGGGAGGTCATGCTGATCCCGATGTACTTCATCATCGGGATCTGGGGCGGGCACAACCGGCTGTACGCCGCCATCAAGTTCTTCATCTACACCATGGCCGGCTCGTTGCTCATGCTGGTGGCGATCCTGGTGATGATGTTCGAGGTCTCCCGCGCCACCGGGGCTCCCAGCTTCGCCTACGAGGCGTTTCTGCGGGCGGCCCCCGGCATGGGGGCCCTGGCCCCGTGGCTGTTCGCCGCCTTCGCGCTGGCGTTCGCGATCAAGGTGCCGATGTTCCCGTTCCACACCTGGCTTCCCGACGCCCATGTGGAGGCTCCTACCGCGGGCTCGGTGATTCTGGCCAGTATCCTGCTCAAGATGGGGACCTACGGGTTCCTGCGATTCGCGGTTCCCTTCTTCCCGGGAGTCGCCCTGTCACCGGTGGTGACCGGGATCGTGGTGGGATGCGCCGTGATCGGGATCGTGTACGGCGCGCTGGTGGCACTGGTGCAGCCCGACGTCAAGAAGCTGGTGGCCTATTCCTCGGTGAGTCATCTGGGATTCGTGATGCTGGGCATCTGGGCGGCGACCCTGCAGAGCGTGCAGGGCGCCCTGATGATCATGATCGGGCACGGCCTCTCGACCGGGGCGCTTTTCCTGCTGATCGGCATGTTGTACGAGCGGCGGCACACCCGGGAGATTTCGGCCTACGGCGGGCTGGCGGCGGTGATCCCCGTCTTCTCGCTCATCCTGGTGATCACGGCCCTCGCCTCGATCGGCCTGCCGGGGTTGAGCGGCTTTATCGGGGAATTCCTGGTGCTGCTGGGGAGCTTCGGGCGATACCCCTGGGCAACCGGGATCGCCACGACCGGGGTCATCTTCGCGGCAGCCTATCTGCTGTGGGCCCTGCAACGGATCCTCTTCAATCGGATGGAACACCCCGAGAACGCCGGGTTGCGGGACCTCTCCGCCCGGGAGCTCTGGGTGGTGCTGCCGCTGGTCGCGGGCATGGTGTGGCTCGGACTGTATCCGCGGCCGGTCCTGGATCGGATGGATGCCGCCGCCAATCGTTACGTGCAGTTGGTGCAGCCCGGGTTCCGCGCTCCGCCGGCCGCGGCGCTCGGCCCCGCTCCCAGGGAGCCCCGCTGACCATGCCCTTCGATCCCAGTACTCCGGCCGGGGTGATGCTCGCCCTCTTGCCGGAGGTCATCCTCTCGGTGGCGGTCCTGGTGATCCTGGTGGTCATCAGCTGGCGCCATGCCGGGCCGGTCGACAGCCGTCGGGCCGGCTGGCTCGCGCTGGTCGGGCTGGGCGGGGCCGCGTTGGCCCTGTGGTGGACTGCCGCCCACGCCCCCGAGGACCCCGGGATCGGACAGATGATCGCCACCGACGCCTACCGGTTCGCCGGTTCGGGGCTGATCCTCCTCATGGCGGCCGGATCCGTGCTCGGGGCGCTGGGCTACCTCGAACGCGAGCACCTGGTCGCGCCCGAGTTCTACGTCCTGCTGCTGCTGGCCGCCGTGGGCATGCTCTTCATGGCCTCCGCCGAAGACCTGATCGTCCTGTTCCTCGGCCTGGAGACCATGTCCGTCGCCGTGTACGTCCTGGCCGGCTACAACCGGGGCAGTGCCTACTCGGCCGAAGCCGCCCTCAAGTATTTTCTCATCGGCGCCTTCGCCTCGGGCTTCCTGCTGTACGGCATCGCGCTGGCCTACGGAGCCACTGGCAGTACCAATCTGCTGCTGATCGGGGCCCAGTTCAGCCAGGGCCAGCTGGGTCTGATGGCCAGGCTGGGCCTCGGGCTGCTGCTGATCGGCTTCGGATTCAAGATCGCCGCGGTCCCGTTCCACATGTGGGCCCCCGACGTGTACGACGGCGCGCCGACTCCGGTCACCGGCTACATGGCCACGGCTGTCAAGACGGCCGCCTTCATCGCGCTGGGTCGGGTCCTCTACACCGGGTTCCAGGCCGCGACCCTGGACTGGCGTCCCATCGTGATGGGTATTGCCACCCTCTCCATGGTGCTGGGCAATCTGGTCGCGCTCTCCCAGGGGTCGCTCAAGCGCATGTTGGCCTACAGCTCCATCGCCCACGCGGGCTACTTGCTGGCGGCGCTGTGGCCCGGGTCCCCGCTCGGCATCTCCGCCCTGGTGTTCTATCTGCTCGGGTACGGTGTCACCAGCATCGCCGCGTTCACGATCCTGGGCGGCCTCGGCCGGGGCGGGGAACGGGACGTGACCCTGGCGGAGATCACCGGTCTGGCCGAGACCAGGCCCTGGCTCGCGTTCGGGTTCGCGGCGTGCCTGCTGTCGCTGCTGGGGTTTCCCGGGACCATCGGGTTCATGGGCAAGTGGTACATCCTGGCCGCGATTGTGGGGTCGGGCAGCCCGCTGCTGGCGGTCGTCGTGGTACTCGCGAGTCTGGTCTCGGCGGGCTACTACCTCCCGGTGATCATGGCGATGTACATGCGCCCGGCCCGTGCACCTCTGGTCCATTGGGACCGGATCCTGAGCGGGACGGCGCGGCTGGCGGTGGCGGTGGCCGTGCTCGCGATCCTGCTGTTCGGGATGTGGCCCGCCGGACCGCTCCGCTTGACCGATCGGGCAGCCGGATCGCTGGTGCAGAGTTCCGGTCAGGTCATCTTGGGGCCCTGACGGTACTGCCGCTCCCGCTCCCGCCATCCCTGCTCCCGCCCATTCGGTCGCCATGAACGTTCCCCGCTCCATCTTCCGCGAATACGATATTCGGGGCCTCGTCGGCAGCGAACTCACCCCCGAGATGGCCCACGCCCTGGGCTGCGCCTACGCGACCCTGGCCCTGGCCCGACTCGGTCGGCCTGTTGCGGTGGCCGTGGGTCGCGACAATCGGCCCTCCGGGGAGACCCTGGCCGCGGCGCTCCGCGAGGGCCTGGTCAGCGCCGGCAGTACCGCGGTCGATGTGGGGTCACTCCCGACGCCGGCCCTCTATTTCGCGGTGCAGGCCCTGCAGACCGATGGCGGTATCCAGGTCACCGGATCCCACAATCCCCCCGAGTTCAACGGCTTCAAGCTGGTGCTGGCCGGCGACGCGCTGCACGGGCCCGACCTGGTCCAGTTGTACGAACTGATCGTCTCGGAGCGATGGTCGACTGGGGCCGGCGGCCGGCGGGAGGATGGATCGGTCCTGCGCCGGTATCGGCAGGCCATCGTCGACCGCCACTCCCTGCGCCGCCCCGTAAAGGTGGTGGTCGACTGTGGCAATGGGGTCGGAAGCCTGATCGCCGTCTCGACCCTCGAGGCCCTTGGTGCCGAGGTGGTCCCCCTGTTCTGTGAGTCGGACGGGACCTTTCCCAATCATCACCCCGACCCGACGGTGGTCGAGAATCTGCGCGACCTGCAGCGGCGGGTACGGGAAACCGGGGCCGAACTGGGCATCGCCTTTGACGGCGACGCCGACCGCATCGGGGCGGTGGACGAGACCGGCCGGATCATCTTCGGGGATCAGCTGCTGGTGCTGTTCGGGCGCGACGCGGTGCAGCGCTTCGGCCCGGGTGTTCCCGTCATCTTCGATGTGAAGTGCTCCGAGATCCTTCCCCAGGCCCTCGCCGCCGCCGGGGCCCGCCCCGAGATGTGGAAGACCGGGCACTCGCTCATCAAGGCCCGGATGAAGGCGCTGGACGCGCCGCTGGCGGGGGAGATGAGCGGCCACATGTTCTTCGGGGGTGACTGGTACGGGTTCGACGACGCGCTGTTCGCTGCGGCACGGCTGCTGGAGATCGTGTCCCGCGGGAGCGGTGGCCTGAGTGCCCTGCTGGCCGACCTGCCGGTGTCCGCCGTGACCCCGGAAATCCGGATCGACTGCCCGGAGGACCGCAAGTTCACGGTGGTGCAGCAGGCCACGGCCTTCTTCAGCGCCCGCTATCCGGTGAACACGATCGACGGCGTCCGCATGACCTTCCCCCATGGCTGGGGGCTGATCCGGGCCTCCAATACCCAGCCGATCCTGGTGCTGCGCTTCGAGGCCCGGGACCAACCGACCCTGCGCCAGTATCGGGACGAGGTCGAGACCTGGCTGACCACCGCCCTCCAGTCCTGAGGCCCGGCCGCCGCCCCGTGGTTTCCGGCCGCCCCCTGCGGCGGTAGCTTCACTGCCATGTCCAGCCGGACCCTTCGCCTCATGCTCGGGATCGCCGCCCTGGTCCTGCTGCTCTTTGCGGGACGCTGGACCGTGGGCGTGATCGCCGAGCACTGGTGGGCCCAGCAGTTCTCCCCGGGTGCCGCCCGATTCACCACCGACTGGGCCGTGCTGTCGCTGCTGCTCGAACTCACCGGCATCCTGGGCGCCTGCACCTGGTTCGTGGGGAACCTGCTGGTGGTCTACCGCGCCATCGGCTCGATCCAGGTGCATCGCCGTCTGGGAAACCTGGAGATCCGCGAAGCCGTCAACATGCGGGCCCTGATCTGGGGCAGTGTCGGCGGCGGGCTGCTGCTCGGATTGATCGTCGGACGGGGCGCCGGGGACTGGACCTCGATTGTCCTGACGGCCTGGTCCGGACTGCAGTATGGCGAGGCGGATCCCCTGCTCGGGCGGGATCTCGGCTACTATCTCACCCGCCTCCCGGCGCTCGATCTGCTGTTTGGCTATGTGCTGCGGCTGACCGTCCTCGGGCTCATCGGCGTGGTCGGCCTGTACGTCTTCATCGGCGCACTCCGCTGGGGTGACCGCCGGCTGGCCATCAACGAGCATGCCCGGCGCCACACCGGCGCCCTGACCGCACTGCTGGCGCTGCTGCTGGCCTGGCGATTCGTGATGCAGCCGGCGCTGCTGGTCTCGACTCAGGACGGCGGCCTCAGCGCCGGGTTGCTCGCCTACCAGCGCGACTCAGCCATGGTGCTCTGCGGGGTGGCGCTGGCCGTCGCGGTGGTGTCGGCAGTCTGGGCGATGCGGGGACGGGATGCCCGGCTGCTCGCCATCTGGGGGGCCTTCGCGCTCGCGGCCCTCGTCGCCCGGGTGGTGTTGCCGGCGATCATGGGTTCCGGCCGCGGTGCGCTCCCCATGACCACCCGCCGGCAAATGGATCAGCTGGCCTATGGGCTCACCGCCCTCCGGGATTCGAGCCTGACCGTGCCTCGCGGCGAGCTGGACCCGCTGCGCCCGGTCGGATTGTGGAACGTCGCGACCGCCGTTGCTGCCACCGCCGCCGACTCGGGCCGGGTGGCCAGCGCTGACCGCGCCGTCCTCGGCCCGGGTCACGCTCCCCTCCCGGTCTGGCTGGTGGTGCGCGAGCAGGGGGAAGATGGCGCGGCCGTCAGCATACTCCGGGACGACCGCACCGGCCCCGGTGGGCGGCCCCTGGTGATCCACGACGTGGACAGCCTCCAACCCGCCCCGGTGGCGCTCCCGGCAAGGCTTCCTCCCCGGGGCCTGTGGCCTCGGGGTCCGGTCAGCGTGATCGACACCGCGCCCGGCGGGGTGCGGATCGGGTCCGGGCTCAGACGGCTGGTCCTCGCCTGGGCGCTGCAGTCCGCCCAGCTCCTGACGCCCGGTCTCACCGGGCACGAACGGGTCTTCTGGCACCTGGATCCGGCGGAGCGGCTGGGTCAGCTGTGTCCTTTCGCCGAGTGGGGCGCACCGACTCCCCGCGTCATCGGCGGGTCTCTGGTCTGGATCGTGGACGGGTACCTGCGGCAGCCGTTGTTTCCCAGCTCGACCCGGGTCCGCTGGCGCGGCGAGGCCATGGGAACGGTGCGGGCCGCCTTCGTCAGCGTAGTCGACGCCAGGA
>CALMOP010000160.1 GCA_937871775.1 uncultured Gemmatimonadota bacterium
ATGTCATGACTGGCGCGCCCGGGAGCGGTCTCCCGGTAATCGAGGGCCTGGACCGTGCCGTCGGCCATCCGGATCAGCATGAATCCGCCGCCGCCAATGTTCCCCGCGGCGGGATGCACCACCGCCAGTGCGAATCCCACCGCGACGGCGGCGTCGACGGCGTTCCCCCCGTGCTGCAGGATATCCCGCCCCACGGCGCTGGCGATGGGGCTGCTCGATACCACCATCGCCCTGGACCCCAGTGCCACGCCGGCCTTGCCGGCATAGGGCCACGCGGAACTGATGCCGGCCGCCGGTCCGGGAACCGGTGGCGCAACGGAGGGCGGAGAACCGGCACAGGCGGCGAGCAGGGCCGCGCCGAGACTGGCGGACCGGACGGAAAGCGGCACGTGGGACCTCAGGATGGCATGCGACGTTGCTGGGGGAGACCCGGGCCACCTAATTTAGAGCGCTCCTACCTCCGGAACCAATGACCGACTCCTTTCTCGATCCGCGGCTCACCGAGCGGCGCAATCCGCGCACCACCCGGATCGACCAGGCCAGTCCGCGCCAGATCGTGGAGCTGATCGCCGCCGAGGACGCCGGTATTCCCGCGGCGATCGCCCCGGTGTATGACGATATCGCGCGCGGCGTCGAGCTGCTGGAACACGCCTTCCGCGCCGGCGGGCGGCTGTTCTACGTCGGGGCCGGCACCAGCGGGCGGCTGGGGGTGCTCGATGCGGCGGAATGTTCCCCCACCTTCGGGACCGAGCCCGAGCTGGTCACCGGCATCCTGGCCGGCGGCTACAAGGCGCTGATCCGCTCGGTCGAGGGTGCCGAGGACGATGATAACGCCGGCATTCAGGAAATGGACGCCCACCGGGTCCGTGGACACGATGTGGTCTGCGGCATCGCCGCCAGCGGAACCACCCCCTTCGTCCGGGCCGCGCTGGGCCGGGCCCAGACCCTGGGGGCGCGCACCATGCTGGTCTCCTGCTCCGAGCCGCCGGCCATCCTCCGCGACAGCTGCGAGGTCTGCATTACCATCCGGGTCGGTCCCGAGGTGGTCACCGGCTCTACCCGGATGAAGGCCGGTACCGCCACCAAGCAGGTCCTGAACATGCTCACCACCGGTGCCATGATCCGGCTCGGCAAGACCTACGGTAACCTGATGGTGGATCTGCGGGCCTGGAACGCCAAACTGGGTGAGCGGAGCGAGCGAATCCTCATGGAGGTGACTGGAGTGGACCGGCCGGCCGCGCGGGCGGCGCTGGACCTGGCGGACAGGCAGGTCAAGCTCGCGATCGTGATGCTGCGCCGCGGGGTGGACCGGGCGGATGCCGAGCGGCTGCTGCGCGACCACGGGGGACATCTCCGGGCCATCATCGGTGATCCACCCGAGGTGACTCCAGCGTGACCGAACGGCCCACGCTGGCCATTGGAATCATGTCTGGCACCTCCCTCGACGGGGTGGATGCGGCGCTGGTCCGGTTGCAGGGTCCCGGCTCCTGTACCCTGCTGCACTTCATTACCCGGGCCTATACCGTGGCCGAGCGGGACCAGATCCTGAGCGCCCTGGCCGCGGGCACCGCCCCCGATCTGGCGCGGCTCCACGTCCGCTTGGCCGGCTGGGCCGCGGAGGCGGTCGAGACCCTGCTCGCCGCGGGCCACACCCGGGCCAGCGAACTCGGCTTCATCGCTTTCCACGGTCAGACTATCTGGCACGAGCCGCCGGCGGTCAGCTGGCAGCTGGGCGAACCGGCGGTGCTCGCGGAGCGGTTCGGAGTGCGGGTGGTGAGCAACTTCCGGAGTCGGGACGTTGCCGCCGGTGGCCAGGGCGCCCCGCTGGTTGCGATCGCGGATCTGCTGCTGTTCGCCCACCCCGAGATCTCCCGGGTGCTCCTGAACCTGGGGGGAATGGCCAACGTCACCCTGGTCCCCCCTCGGGGCGTCGATGGGGGCGCCGTGGCCTTCGACACCGGTCCGGGCATGGTGCTGATCGACGCGGTGGCCCGGCTGGTCGAGCCGGGCGAGCGGTTTGACGTCGATGGCCGTCTGGCGCACGCGGGCCGGGTCAACCAGGAACTCCTCGACCGACTCCGGGGCGACCCATTCTTCGATCGGGCGCCGCCTAAGAGTACCGGCCGCGAGCATTTCGGTCTGCTCCTGGCCCAGGAGATTCATCGCAGCGCGCCGGGCCCCGACGGGGTGCGCACCGCCGTGGAGCTGACGGCGACGACGGTGGCCGGCTCGGTCGCGCGCTGGATGCCGGGGGTGGTGGAGGTCGTCGCCTCGGGCGGCGGGGTGCACCACCCGGTACTGTGGCAACGGCTGTCCGGTGAGCTGGCACCCCATGGAATGGCGTTGCGCCGCTTCGACGATCTGTTCTTCGCGGGGGACGCCAAGGAGGCGGTCGCGTTTGCCCTGTTGGGCTATCTGACTATCCACGGCCAGCCGGGCAACTTGCCCGCCGCGACCGGGGCGGCGGGCCCGCGAGTGCTGGGGCAGATCACCCCGGCATGAGCCCGGCTCGCCTCATCTTTCCGGCGCTCCGGTGGCGACCGGAGACCGGCTTCCGCCATGAGGATGCCGCCATCCTGGCGGGGCTCGAAGCGGGAGTCGGCGGCTTCATCATCTTTGGCGTCGGTGGCGCGCGGGCCGACGAAGTGGCCGCCCTCAGCGCCGACCTGCGCCGGGCCGCCCGCCATCCCCTGCAGCTCGGCGCCGACCTGGAGCGCGGCGCCGCGCAGCAGGCCCGGCGGCTGACACAGATCCCGCCGCCTGGAGCACTGGCCTCCCTCGAGGATCCCGCCGTGATCACTTGGGCGGGGCGCACCACCGGCCGGGAAGCCCGCGCTCTCGGTCTCGACTGGGCCTTCGCCCCCTGCGCCGACCTCGATCTCGAGCCCGAGAACCCGATCGTGCAGACCCGATCCTTCGGGAGCGATCCCGCAGCCGTCGGCACCCAGGTCGCGGCCTGGGTGCGAGCCTGCCAGGAGGCAGGCGCCCTCGCCTGCGTCAAGCACTATCCGGGGCATGGCCACACTCGAGTCGACTCCCACCAGACCCTGCCCCTGGTCCTTTCCAGCCGTGCCGAACTGGAGGCTGCCGACCTGCGGCCTTTCGCCAGTGCCATCGAGGCCGGTGTGGCAGGGGTGATGACGGCTCACGTAGCATTCCCCACCTGGGACCCCAGTGACGCACCGGCCACGCGTTCGCGAGTGATCCTCGAGTACCTCAAGGGAACCCTCGGCTTCAGGGGGGTGGTGCTGACCGATGCCCTCATCATGGAGGGCGCGGTCGCGGGATCAGGGGATCCGGCCGCGGTCGCGGCGGTCCGGGCCGGCTGCGACGTCCTGCTCTATCCCGGCGACCTCCCGACCACGCTCGAGGCTCTGGAGGCCGCAGCCACCGAGGCCGGGTTCCGGGCCCGCTTGACCGATGCCATCGCCCGGCTGGACGCGACCCGGCAGCGCATCCCGGCGGCGCTCGGGGCCCTGCCCGATGCGGCCGACCCGCTCGCCGCGGACCTGGCTGACCGGCTGCTGGCCCGGGGGTTTCTCCGCGGCACGGCACCCAGCTTGGGGTCGGGGGTCCGCTTCGCGATCGTCGATGATGACCTGGGAGGCTGGTACCCGCCGGGTCCCAACGATGTGGTGCCACGGATGCTGGCGGCCCGCCAGCTCCATGAGCGGGTCGATGGCGCCCTGGTGGTACTGGCGTTCGCGGAGCCCCGCGCCGCCAAGGGCCGAGCCGGGTTCAGCGCCGCGTCTCTCGAGCAGCTGGCGCGGTTCGCGGAGCAGGCCGTGCTGCTGGTGCTGTTCGGTCACCCCCGACTGGCGCAGCAGCTGCCCGGTACGGCCCCGGTCCTCTGCGCCTGGCACCGGCAGCCGCTGATGCAGGAGGCGGTCGCCCGCTGGCTGGCGGCCCGCGGGTGAGCCGCCTCGATTGGGCCGTGGTCCTGGCCTATCTCGGTGCGACGCTCGTCCTCGGGCTCTGGATGGCTCGGCGGGGTGCCCGGAGTCTGGTGGACTTCTTCGTGGGCGGTCGGGGGATCCCCTGGTGGCTCGCGGCCAGCTCCATGGCCGCCACCACCTTCAACGTCGACACCCCGCTCTACGTGGCGGGTCGGGTGGCCCGGGCGGGGGTGGCGGGGAACTGGGAGTGGTGGTGTTTCGCGCTGGCCCATGTGCTGCTGGCGGTGGCCCTGGCCAAGCTCTGGCGCCGGGCCAGCGTAATGACCGACCTGGAGCTGACGGAACTCCGCTATGGCGGCCGACCGGCGGCGGTGCTGCGTGCCGGCCGGGCCTTCCTGTTCGCGGTGCCGCTGAACTGCATCAGCATCGGGTACGGCATGCTCGCCATGCGGAAGGTGCTGCAGGGCCTGGGACTGCTGGAGGGCGCCGTGCATCTGCCGGGAGACCCGCGCCTCTGGGCCCTCATGCCGATCGTCATGGTGACGCTGGTCTATACCGCGGTGGCCGGGCTGTGGGGCGTGGTGGTGACCGACCTGCTGCAGTACGTGCTGGCGCTGGCCGGGGCGTTTCTGGTCGCGGGGTATGCTCTGCACGAGGTCGGCGGGCTGGGGGCGCTGACGGCGCAACTGCGGGCCGCGGGGCAGGGTGCCCGGCTGGACCTCCTGCCGCACGGTTCCGATGCGCTGGTGCCGCTGAGCACCATGACCGGATACCTCATGGTCCAATGGTGGGCGTTCCGCAACTCGGATGGGGGCGGAATGTTCGTGCAGCGACTTTCGGCGACCGCCGGAGAGCGGGAAGCAACCCGTGCCGCCCACCTGTTCAACCTGCTCAACTACGTGGTGCGCACCTGGCCCTGGGTGCTGGTCGGGCTGGCGGCACTGGTTCTGGTTCCCGGCCTGGCGGACCCAGAACTTGCCTACCCGGTGCTGATGCGTCGATTCCTGCCTCCGGGGCTGCTGGGCCTGGTCTTCGCGAGTCTGCTGGCGGCGTTCATGTCGACGGTCTCGACCCAGATCAACTGGGGCGCCAGCTACCTGGTCCATGACCTCTATGCCCGGTTTGGCCCGCCCCGGGACGAGGCCACGCTGTTGCGCGCCGCCCGCTGGGCCTCGATTGGACTCACCCTGCTCGCGGCCGGGCTGTCCTTCACGATGGACGATGTGGGGGAGGTGTTCCGGTTCCTGATCCTGATCGGCAACGGGCCAGGCCTGGTGCTGCTGCTGCGCTGGTTCTGGTGGCGGGTGAACGCCTGGGCCGAGCTGTCCGCCATGGCCGCCGCGCTGGGGCTGGCGCTCGTCAGCTACACGTCATGGTTCGAGGGTATGGGGTTCGGTGGCCGGCTCTGGTTCACCGCGCTGGGCACGCTGGCGGTGTGGCTGCCGGTGATGCTGCTGACGCCGCCGGAGCGGCCCGAGGTGCTTGAGGGATTCTATCGGCGGGTGCGGCCCGGTGGGGCCTGGGGACCGCAGCAGCGGGCCACCGGGCTGGCGCCCCTGGACTCGCTCAGGCGGGATGTCGGTCGCTGGATGCTTTGGAGCGCAGCCACGCTCGGGGCGATGCTGGCGGTCGGCGCAGCGCTTCTCCGATAGCGGGCGTGAACCCGATCGTCACCATGTCCTCCAGCGGCTGCGGCTGACCGATGGCGTAGCCCTGGGCATAGTCGACGCCCATCCGGCGGAGGGTCTTCAGGGTCTCCAGGTTCTCCACGCCTTCGGCCACGGTCTTCAGGCGCATGACATGGCCGACCCGGTTGATGGCCTCCACCATGGCGTATTCGACCGGATCGCTCTCGATGTGCCGCAGGAAGGCTCCCGCGATCTTGATGTAGTCCACCGGCAGGCTCTGCAGGTAGCCGAAGGACGACATGCCGCTGCCGAAGTCGTCCAGCGCGAACCAGCAGCCGACGGCCTTGAGTTCCCGGATGAAATGGGCGGCATGCGCCAGGTTGGCAATCGCCGCCGTCTCGGTAATCTCGAAGCACAGCAGCTCGGGCGGCAGGTTGTGACGGGCCAGCTGCTCCTTGACGAACGTCAGCATCTCCGGGTCGTTCAGCGAGGCGCCTGACAGGTTGATCGAGGCGATCGGCTTGGCGCCGCTGGCGCGGTGCCGCTCGTACAGGCCCAGCACTTCCCGCACCACCCACCGGTCCACCGTGCCCATGAGGGTGTAGCGTTCGGCGGCGGGAATGAAGGCGCCCGGGGCCACCAGGGAGCCGTCCCGCTCGATCAGGCGGAGCAAGACCTCGATGCGGCGCCGCTCGCCCGGTCCCGGGACCAGCGGGACGATGGCCTGGGCGTACAGCCGGAGCCGATGCTCCTCCAACGCGGAGGTAATCCGGCTGATCCACTGCATCTCACCCTGGCGGGTAGCTACCACCGCATCGTTGGGCTCGTAGAAGTGCACCCGGTTGCGGCCCCGTTCCTTGGCGGCGTAGCAGGCCGCATCGGCGTCGCGCAGCACCGAGGCCAGGCTCTCGCTCTCCCCGGTGATAGCTACCACCCCGATGCTGACCCCCAGGGTGAACGGCTTGCCCTCCCACACGAAGCGGAACTCCTGCACCGTTTCGAGCAGCTCGTGCGCTACCCGGGCGGCGAGGCCCGGCGGACAATGTTCCAGCAGCACCCCGAACTCATCCCCGCCCAGCCGGGCCAGGGTATCGCGCCGGCGCACCTTCTTCTGCAGCGCCAGGGCCAGCTGCCGCAGCAGCTCGTCGCCCGCGACGTGGCCGCAGGTATCGTTCACCACCTTGAACTGGTCCAGGTCCAGGAAGCACAACGCATGGGTCGCGCCTTCCTGCTGGGCCCGGTTCAGGGCCCGGCCGACCCGGCGCTCGAACTCGTGCCGGTTCACCAGTCCGGTGAGGAAGTCGTGGCTGGCCTGGTGAGCCAGCTGCCGGGCCAGGGTCCGGGCTCGGCTCACGTCGTGGAACACCAGCACCGCGCCGATGACCTCACCCTCGTCGTTGGTGATCGGGGCCGCGCTGTCGTCGATGGCGAACTCGCGGCCGTCGGGGCGCACCAGCCGGGACAGGTTGGAGCGACCCACGACCCGACGTTCCCGGAGACAGGTCTCGACCGGGTTCTCGATGGGCTCGTTGGTGGTCTCGTGGACCAGCGCCAGCACGGTGGAGATCGGCCGCCCGATCAGGTCCTTGTCGAGGCAGCCCAGCAGCTGCTCCGCTACCGGGTTGAGGTACTCGATGATGCCCGCCGCGTCGGTCCGGACCACCCCATCGCCGATGGAGCCCAGGGTAACCTCGGCGCGCTCCTTCTCCTCGCACAGCCGCCGCTCGAGGTGCTTCCGTTCGGTAATGTCG
>CALMOP010000161.1 GCA_937871775.1 uncultured Gemmatimonadota bacterium
CGCCCACGTTCCGGACACAGTGCCGGGCAGACGTGCGGAGCGGCTGGAACGGGTCGCCCAGCGGTTCGAGCGGATCGGACACGAGATCCGGCGCGAGCAGATCGATGTCGGAGCCCTGGCCAGCAAGGTGGCGGCGTATTTCGGTCCCCGCCTGCCCACCCGCGCCAACCGCATCGAGATCCGGCTGGAAGGGACCGGTGCGGGCCCGATCGTGTTGGGAGATCCCATTCTGCTGGAGTGGGCGCTCGAGTCGCTGATCAAGAACGCGATTGACGCGCTGCGGGGGCGGGAAGGGACCATCACCCTGCGGGTGGGGCAGGAGGCGCTGGCGGCCACGCTGCGGGTCTCCGACGATGGACCGGGGATCCCGGGCGAACTCCGGCGCCGCATCTTCGAACCCGGGGTCACGACCAAGTCGAGCGGCTGGGGTATCGGCTTGGCGCTGGCCCGTCGCGTCGTGGAGGACTCTCACGGCGGTGAATTGGTCCTGGAGCACGCGGAGCCCGGGGCCACCTTCCTGATGCGGATTCCCCGACATGTCCAGTGATCGCCCGGTCCTGATCGGCCTCGATGGCCTCAACCCGCCCCAGCGGGAAGCCGTGGAGCACGTCCACGGCCCGCTGCTGGTGGTGGCTGGTGCCGGCTCGGGGAAGACCCGGGTGCTCACCATGCGGATCGCCCGGCTGATCGACCAGGCCGGAGTCGCTCCCGGCCGGATCTTCGCGGTAACCTTCACCAACAAGGCCGCCGGCGAGATGAAGGACCGGGTGGGCCGGCAGCTGGGACGGGACCCGTCCGGCCTGTGGATCGGCACCTTCCATTCGCTCTCCGCCAGGCTGCTGCGGCGCGAGGCCGAAGCCCTGGGATTCACCCGCCAGTTCACCATCTTCGACGAGGACGATCGGCTGGCCCTGATCCGGCGGCTGATGGAACAGCAGGGGCACTCCACCAAACTGTTCCCGCCGCGCCTGATCCAGTCCCTCATCTCGGCGGCCAAGAACCGGATGACCGGTCCGGAGGAGCTGGCGAGCGCTTCGCCGTTCGATCGTCCCGCCCTGGTGGCGGCGGAAGTGTTCCGGGCCTTGGGGCCCGCGCTCAAGGCCCAGAACGCGATGGACTTCGACGACCTGATGCTGCATCCGCTGACCCTGTTCCAGCAGCGGCCGGATCGACTCAGGTTCTATCAGGAACGGTTCGCGTTCCTGCTGGTGGACGAATTCCAGGACACCAATGCCGCGCAGTATCGGCTGATCCGGCTGCTGGGGCAGCAGGGCAATGTCTGCGCGGTCGGGGATGACGATCAGTCGATCTACGGCTGGCGGGGCGCGGACGTGCGCAACATGCAGTCGTTCCTGCAGGACTTTGGGCAGGTGAGCATGGTGCGGCTGGAGGACAACTACCGCTCCACCCAGGTCATCCTGGACACCGCCAATGCGGTGATCGAGGAGAACCAGGGCCGGATCGGCAAGACCCTTCGGACTCGGCGGCAGGGCGGGGAACGGGTGACCGTTCTGGCCGCCGCGGATGAGCGGGATGAAGCCGAGTGGCTGGTGCGCGAACTGCAGAACCGCAGCACCCGGGGCGACTGGGCCTACCCCGAGATGGCGGTGCTGTACCGCACCAACTCGCAGTCCCGAGCCCTGGAAGAGGCCTTCCGTCGCGCCGGGGTCCCGTATCGGATCATCGGGGCCATCAGCTTCTACGATCGCCGCGAGGTCAAGGACCTGCTGGCCTACCTGCGGCTGATCGCCAACCCCCGGGACGATGAGGCCTTTCTCCGAGCGGTAGCGGTTCCCAAGCGGGGGCTGGGCGAGTCAGGCGTCGCCACCCTGAGCGCCGCGGCAACCCAATGGGGGAAGCCGCTGCTGGCCGCGGCGGCGGCGGCGGAGATGATCCCCGAGCTCCGCCCGGGGGTGCGGGAGGCACTGCGACGGTTCGCCCAGCTGCTCGACGGACTGCGCGATCACGCCGGCCCCTGGCCTCCGGCCCAGATTCTGGAGCAACTGATTCAGGCGATCGGCTACGAGCAGATCCTGCTCGCCGAGGGGCCCGAGGGGATGGATCGCTGGGAGAACGTGCGCGAACTGGTAGCCAGCGCCGCGGAATGGTCCGAGGTGGTGGAGCCTGGGGAGGATGAGCCCACCACACCGCTGGAACGGTTCCTGGCCGAGGCGGCGCTGCTCTCGGCCAACGACACCATTCAGGGCGCGGGCGAGGGCGTGACCCTCATGACCCTTCACACCGCCAAGGGCCTGGAGTGGCCGGTGGTCGCCATCACCGGGATGGAGGACGGCCTGTTCCCGCTGGCCCGCGCCGAGGAACAGGATCGGGGCGTGGAGGAAGAGCGACGGCTGTGCTATGTCGGTTTGACCCGGGCCAAGGACAAGCTGTATCTCAGCTGGGCCCGAGCCCGGCGCCGCGGCGGCGAGCTCCGGCCCGGGCGCCGGTCGAGGTTTCTCGATGCGTTGCCGCCCGGGGTGGTAGAGGAGAAACGCACCAGCAGCATGTGGGCGCCGGACTGGCGGGGGGCGGCGGCCCGACGGTTGGGTGGTCCGGGGGCCGGTGCCTCACGGCAGAGCTTCCTGGATGACGACTTCGTGCCGGCCAGCGCCCAGGCCGGCCCGCCGGATGAAGCCTCGCAGGACACCCCGCGCTATGTGAAGGGCGAGCGGGTACGCCACCGGCGCTTCGGCTCGGGTACCATCCAGGGCCTGATGGGGACCGGCAAGGACCTCAAGGTCGCGGTGCGGTTTGATGACGAGGAGCACGGCATGAAGCAGCTGCTGGTGGCCTATGCGGGCCTGGAACGCGAATGGGAGAGCGCATGAGCATCCGGAAGGAAGACGTGCTGCACGTGGCCAGGCTGGCCGAACTGGACGTGGCCGAGGCCGATCTCGAGACCCTGGCGGAGCAGCTCGGCCGGATCGTGGACTTCGTGGCCCAGTTGAACGAGGTGCCGGCCGGCGAGCAGGCCCCGCCGTTTCTGGCCGGGCCGGACTCGGTGCCGCTGCGCCCCGATGAAGTGCGCCCCGAGGCGCTGCAACGGGGGCCGGCGGACTTCGCTCCGGAGTTCCGGCAGGGCTTCTTCGTGGTGCCGCGGCTGGGCGCCATGGAGGGAACCGAATGAGCGACGTCGGCTTCGTCGCTGCCGCGGTGCGCGAGGGCCGGACCAGCGCCGACTCGGTGGCCCGGGAGGTGGGGCGCCGGCTGACCCGGAGCGCGCCGCTCAATGCAACGCTGGACTGGTCCCAGGCGATCCTGGACCGGCAGGCCACGCGGCTTGACGCTATGTCCGCGACCCAGCGGGCAGCGCGGCCGCTGGCTGGAGTGCCGATCGCGCTCAAGGACAACATCGTCACCACCGACCAGCCGACCACCTGCGCTTCACGTATCCTCGAGGGGTACGTCTCGCCCTATGACGCGACCGTGGTGACCCGGCTCCGCGCCGCCGGAGCGCTGATCGCGTCCAAGACCAATCTCGACGAATTCGCCATGGGCTCCTCCACCGAGCATTCCTGCCGGGGCCGCGTGCACCACCCGCTCGATCCGGCCCGGGTGCCCGGTGGCTCCTCGGGCGGCTCCGCGGCCCTGGTGGCGGCGGGCGTGGTGCCGGCGGCTCTGGGTTCGGAGACCGGCGGCTCGGTGCGCCAGCCGGCCAGCTTCTGCGGGGTGGTCGGGATCAAGCCCAGCTACGGTCGGGTCAGCCGCTACGGGCTGGTGGCGTTCGGCTCATCGCTGGATCAGATCAGCGTATTCGGCCGGACCGTGGACGATGCCAGCCGAGTGCTCGCGGTGATCAGCGGTCACGATGAGCACGATGCCACCTCCGCGCCGCTGCCGCCGCTGGTTCTCGAGACCCCGCGGCGGGACTTGCGGGGCATCACCGTGGGGCTGCCGCGGGAGTATTTCCCGACCGATCTGGATGGCGCGGTCCGGGCGGCGCTGGACCAGGTGCGAGACCGGGTCCGGGATCTGGGGGGCACCATCCGGGAGGTGTCGCTTCCCCACACCCGCTACGCGGTGCCGACCTACTACATCGTCGCCCCGGCGGAAGCCGCGGCCAATCTGGCCCGGTTCGATGGGGTACGGTATGGCCCCCGCCGGGTCGGCGCCGGCGGGGACGTCGAGGCGCTGTACCGCGCGACCCGGGGGCAGGGGTTCGGGGCCGAGGTGCGGCGCCGCATCCTGATCGGGACCTACGTGCTCAGCTCCGGCTACTACGACGCCTACTACCGCAAGGCCCAGCAGGTGCGGGCCCTGCTGGCCGACGATTTCCGCCGGGTGTTCGAGGAGCAGGCTGTCGACATGCTGCTGACGCCGACCACGCCGACCCCGGCGTTCCGCGCCGGCGAGAAGACCGACGACCCGGTCGCCATGTACCTGGCGGACATCTTCACCTGCTCGATCAACCTCGCGGCGCTGCCCGCCATCAGTATCCCGGCGGGACGCTCGAATGGTCTGCCGATCGGAGCGCAGCTGGTGGCCCCGATGTTCGCGGAAGCACGGATGCTCAGCGCGGCGGCGGCGCTCGAGGCGGCGCTCGATCCGACCCGGGAGGTGCGCTGATGGCCTGGGAAACGGTGATCGGACTCGAGGTGCATGTCCAGCTCCAGACCCGCTCCAAGATGTTCTGCGGCTGTTCCACCAGGTTCGGGGCGCCGCCCAATACCCAGGTGTGTCCGGTCTGCCTGGGACTGCCGGGGGCGCTGCCGACGCCGAACGGCGAGGCCATCCGGCTGGCGACCCGGGCCGCGCTGGCGCTGGGATGCACCGTGCATCAGACCAGCGTCTTCGCGCGCAAGAACTACTTCTACCCCGATCTCCCCAAGGGGTACCAGATCTCG
>CALMOP010000162.1 GCA_937871775.1 uncultured Gemmatimonadota bacterium
AGCCCTGCGGCCTGGCCCAGCTCCGGGCCGAGCGCTACGGGGCCATCCCGCTGGCGCGACGAGTCGGCGGCCTGGCCGACACCATCGAGGATGGGGTGACCGGGTTCCTGTTCGATGAATACAGTTCCGAGGATCTGCTCCGGGTGGCCCGCCACGTCATGGATCGGTATCACGACGTCCGGGCCTGGGAGCAGCTGATGCAGAGCGCGATGCTCAAGGATTTCAGCTGGCCCCGCTCCGCCGAGAAGTACCTCGGCGTGTACCGCCGCGCCCTTGCCGCCAGTCCGGTCGCCTAGGAGCGCATCGTGGATTTCGTGCTGGCCCTGCACAGCCATCTGCCCTATGTCCTGCACCATGGGCGCTGGCCCCATGGCAGCGACTGGCTGTGCGAGGCGACCCTCGACAGCTACCTGCCGCTGCTCGAGGTACTGGACCGCCTGAGTACCGAGGAGGTCCCCGCCCCGCTGACTGTGGGGCTGACCCCGGTGCTCTCCAGCCAGCTCGCCGACCCGGACTTCCCACCGCTGCTGGAGCAGTACCTCGAACAGCGGTTGGCGACCTGCGAGGCCGCGCCCGCCGCGCTGACCGAATCGGGTGACCGGAACCTGATTCCGGTCGCGGCCTACTGGCGGGACCGGTTGCTGGGCCTGCGGGCCCGGTTCCGTCGCTGCGACGGCGATGTGGTGGGCGACTTCCGGCGTCACGCCGACGCCGGTCGGATCGAGCTGGTGAGTTCCGCCGCCACCCACGCGTTCCTGCCGCTGCTGGGCCGGGACGAGAGCATCCGGCTGAGTCTGGCCCTGGGTCGGGCGGACCATCGGCGGGCCTTCGGGCGGGAGCCTGATGGGCTGTGGCTGCCCGAGTGCGCCTATCGACCCAGGGGACCGTGGGCACCGTTGCCGGACGCGCCCCGGCCGGGGATCCGCAGGGGCATCGAGGAGCACGTGGCGGACGCCGGTTTCCGTTACTGCTTCGTGGACCCTCATCTGGCGGGGGCCGGCACCGCCTTTCCCGGGTCAGACTGGGACGCGGAACCCCCGCTGAGCGGAGCTGCGGTGCCTGCCTCACCCTACCGTGCGATCCGGATCAGCAGCGCCCACCGTGACGGCCAGGTGCTCGCGCTGCTGCGCGACCCGCGGTCCTCCAGCCAGGTGTGGCGTCGCCATGGCGGCTATCCCGGTGACGAGTGGTACCTCGAGTTCCACAAGATCCGCTGGCCGGGCGGCCTCAAGTTCTGGCGGGTCAGCGCGCCAGGCAGCGACCTGGGGGACAAACATCCCTACCAGCCCGATCGGGCGCTGGAACGGGCGGGGGCGCATGCCCGCCACTTCGTGGGACTGCTGGGCGCGATCGCCGCGGGGCATCCCGACCAGGTGATCGCGGTGCCATTCGACACCGAACTGTTCGGTCACTGGTGGCATGAAGGCCCCGAGTTCCTGGCCCAGCTGTTCCGGGCACTCCGTGGGCATCCCACGCTGCGGCCCCGGACCGCCGGAGATCACTTGCGGCAACTCTCGACGACACCCCGGGCCCGGCGCCTGGCAGCCGGTTCCTGGGGAGCGCACGGGGATTTCAGCATGTGGCTGAACCCGGAAACGGCGTGGACCTGGCGGCGACTGTGGCAGCTGGAGGCCAGGTTCTGGGATCTCGCGCCGGCGGCTCTGCAACAGGCCGGGTTGGAGCTGGTGCTGGCCCAGGCCGCGCGGGAGCTGCTGCTGGCCATGAGCTCGGACTGGCAGTTCATCATGACCACCGGCGCAGTCACCGACTACGCGGTGACCCGGTTCTTGGGACATTGTGACCAGCTGGATGCCCTGCTGGACGGTCTGCTCCCCGGCGCCTCGGACAACCAGATCGCCGCGGCGGTGTCCCGGTCCGGGCAGCTGAACCGGAAGGACCGGTTGTTTCCCGAGGCCGCAGCCGCCGTCGCGGCCGCCCTGGCGGGGAGCGGCCGGATCCGGCTCTGACCGCACCAGGACCGCAGCGACCGAAGTGAGGCTAACTTTCCCGATATGCCGCCCCCCCGCTCGGTCGTCATCCACGGCCACTTCTACCAACCGCCCCGCGAGGATCCCTGGCTCGACGAGGCGGAGGCCGAGCCCACCGCGGCCCCCTTTCATGACTGGAACGAGCGGATCGAGCAGGAGTGCTACCGGGTGGTTGCCGCGGCCCGGTTGATGGGGCCGGGCGGCCGCATCGCCGCGATCGAAAACCTCTATGCCTGGATCAGCTTCAACTTCGGTCCCACCCTGCTGGAATGGCTGGAGCACGCCGCCCCGGATACCTATGCGGCGCTGTTGCTCGCGGATCGCCTGAGCGCCGAACGGCTGGGGCACGGCAACGCCCTGGCCATGCCCTACCATCACGCGATCCTGCCGCTCTCCACCCGAAGGGAGAAGACCACCGAGGTCCGCTGGGGCATTGCCGACTTCTGGCGCCGATTCGGCCGCGACCCGGTGGGCATGTGGCTGCCGGAAACCGCGGTGGACGAGGAGACCCTGGATGTGCTCGCCGGGGAAGGGATCCGGTTCACCATCCTGGCACCCAGCCAGGTGGTCACCCCCCCGCCCCATGGGCTGCCGGGCCTGGTGCGGACCTCGGCCCAGCGCTCGATCGCAGTCTTCGTGTACGACGCCGGCATCTCCCACGATGTCGCATTCGGCCCGCTGGTGCGGGACGCCGCGGCCTGGAGCGAGCGGATGCTGGCCACCGAACCCGGGGGCCGGGCTCGGGCGCTGGTCTCGGTGGCGACTGACGGCGAGACCTACGGGCACCATCACCCCTTCGGCGAAATGGCGCTGGCGGCCACGGTGGACCGCTTGCGCGCCGTCGCGGACCTCACGGTCGACAACTTCGCGGCGTTTCTGGCCCGGCACGGCGCGACCCACGAGGTCACCCTGGTCTCGCCCAGCGCCTGGAGCTGTGCTCACGGAGTCGAGCGCTGGCGCAGCGACTGCGGCTGTCGCATCGCGCCGGAACAGCCCAGCCAGCAGCGCTGGCGCACCCCGCTCCGCGAGGCCATCACCTGGCTGACCGGGGAATGCCATCGGCTGTACGACCGCGACGCACCGGGCCTGATCCGGGATCCCGGGGGGGCGCTGGTGAACTTCGGCGCCGTGATCGGCGCCGGGCCGGAGGCAGTGCGACGCTACGGCCGTCGCGTGGCCGGCGCCGGCGCTTCGGAGGAGCAGGTGGTCCGCGCCGCCGAGCTGCTGGAAATGGTCCGCGGCGGCGAACGAACCCTCACCTCCTGCGCCTGGTTCTTCGATGACATCGGGGGCATCGAGTCCCTGCAGGTATTGCGCTACGCCGCCTGGGTCATCGAACTGGCAGGGCCCGACCGGGGGTACCTGGAGGAGGGCTTCACCAGGCGGCTCGCGCCGGCGGAGAGCAATCATCCCGCGCTGGGAACCGGCCGCGACCTCTACCTCCACCGCGCCCGGCCCATGGTGCCGCGACCGGTGCGGATTGCCGCCGGGCTGGCGGCGGCCCGGGCGCTGGCCCCCGAGGCGGCCGGCAGCGCGGCCTGGCTGCTGGAGGGTCCGGACGGGTCGGCCACTCTGACTAACCGGCGTACCGGACGGGGCTATGCCATGCGGCTGGACACCGAGGTCGACGGCCTCGACGTTCTGGTGACGGTGCGCTCGCCACTGCTCGAGGCGCCGGTGGCGCTGGGCCTCGTCGACCTGCCGGAGCGGCAGCGGACCGCGATCAGCGGGGCGCTCAGGCGCACGGCCCTGCAGCGGTTACTCAACGGGGACGAGCAGGACCGGCTGATGGCTGGAGTGGAGCTGCGGGAGGTAGTGCGGCAGGCGCTCACCAGGCGAACCCACCGGCTGGAGCACGATGGGAGAGCGGAGGCCGCCGCTGAGGCGGGGCAACTGCTCGATATCCTGGAGCAACTGGGCCAGTCGGTCCCGTTCGAGGCGCAGACCAGCCTCTACCGGGCCTGGCTGGGTCGCGGTGCGGAGCTGCCGGCCCTGGCGGGGCTGTTGGAGCGGGTCGGCGTCCTGATCCAGTTCAGCAGCCCCGCCACGCCGCCACCACCGCGATGAGCCCGGAACCGGTGGCGGAGGCGCGGGTTGGCCATCCATGCCACTGCACCCCATCATGAAATGATCGGTCCGGCGCGACTCTACTACTTTCCGGCCATGCATCGGCCCATTCGGCTCCGGTTGGGGAACCACCTTCAACTGAGGCGTACCTCGTGAGCGCGACCGAACCCGACCGGTCGTGGGTGGACCGGGTCCGGCTGCCGACCCGGCTGAGCTTCCTGCTGGTGCTGCTGTTCGCCACGCTGCACCCGTTCCGGCTCGATCCCGATGCGGAACGGGTGCTCGAGCGGCTCAGCCATGTGTTGCACCCGAGCCTGGACCGGCGAGATGTCGTGGATGCGGCCCGCAACCTCGTCCTGTTCGCCGGGTGGGGAGCCATCTGGGCGCTGAGTGCCCTGGGCCGCGCCCGCAGGGTCATCCTCGAGGCGACCCTGAGCGGGGCGGTGATCAGCATCGCGGTCGAGATCGCCCAGCTGTTCTCGTCTAATCGCAACTCCAGCCTCCTGGACGTCACCACCAATTCGCTTGGGGCCTTCAGCGGCGCGCTGGTGGTGGTGCTCGCCGTCGTGCTGACCGGACAACGCCGCAACGCCCGTTCGTTCGTGGGGATGCCCACCGCCCTGTTCGCGGGATGCTATGGGGCCGCAGTCTGGCTGGAGGCGTTCAGCCCGCTGTTCCGGCAGAATCAGGTTCTAGGCGCGGTCGGGGGGCCTTTCCATCGACTGGCGGTGAGCCTTGGAGCCATCGATTGGTCCACCCTGACCGCAACGTCCTGGACCGACCTGCCTCTGTTTCTGCCCGCCGGTACGCTGATGGTGGCCGGGCTCGCGGAACACGGCATGGACCATTCCCTCGCCGCCCGGCGCACCTCCCTGGCCGGCGGCCTGCTCGCGGTACTGGCCGAACTGCTGCACGGCGCGCTGGGACAGCCGATCATCATCGGAGCGGTGCTGCTGCATACCGCGGCCGTGGCGGCGGGGGCCCGGATCGCGGCCCGGGCCCTGCCCCGGCTCACCGTGGCCCTGCGGGGCGGGAACCGCCCTCGCGTCCTGTACGGGACCTACCTGGCGGTGCTCACCGCCTGGTCCTGGCGGCCCTTCCTCCCGGAGATCCAGTGGCACCTGATTCTGCACAAGTTTTCGGGACCCTGGTACATCCCACTCGCCGCCCTGGCCGAGCGGATGGACTTCTTCAGTGTGGTCGACGTCTGTGCTCCCTTCCTGATGTATCTCCCGCTGGGAGCACTCCTCGCGGTCTGGCCCTGGAAGAAGCAGGGACTGCTCCGGGGGCCGCTGCCGGGCGTGTGGGTTGCCCTGGGCCTCGAGCTGGGACAGACCGTGGTCCTGGGGCGGCTGCCCGACATCACCGACGTCATGATCCACGCCGGTGGGGTCCTGATCGGCTGGGCGATCATGCGACGGGCGGCGTACCCGATTTACGGAACGGTGCTGCCCTTGCCGCGATTCGGCCCCCTCGCCCCCGCCGGACCGGCCTGACGCAGCCCAGCCCGACCGTCGACGAAACGGCCGGGCTGGTTCCGGAGGCGAACCCGGGCGGCCGGCCTCCCTGCTCCTGCCGAACGATCAGGGCAGGTACTGCCCCGGCTTCGGCTCCACCCGCATAACCCACAGGCCGCTGTTGATATCGGGGACATACATCACCCCGTTCTTCACTACCACGCCCCAGGCGAACGGTACCCGCGGCTTCACCCCCATCGAGTCGGCGGTCAGGATCCAGCTGATCTCCCGGCCCTGCCGCAGCAGGTCCCCCTTGAGTTCGCCCGAGATGTCCAGCACCCGGGCGCCGCCCTGGTAGTTGCCGAGATAGAGCGTGTCGCCTTCCACCCAGACATTGTGCACTCCGCCGTCGGTGGGCTCGTACCAGGCGACCTCGTGGGGGCGCTGGATATCCGAGACGTCGATCACGTGCAGCCGGCCCCAAGTCAGGTTATTGCCGTCCTTGAGTCCCTTGGAAGATCGAGCGGCGTAGACCTCGTCCCCCACGAAGACATACCGGCCCGCGCGCCAGGCAGTGTGGGTGCCCCGGTAGCCGAGTCCGTACAGCTGGTCCACCCGGGCATAGGTCTCGGACAGATTGTACTTGAGCTGTGACACCAGCACCGGATGCTCGGGGCTGCCGCCTTTCAGGCCGTTGCCGACATCCAGCACGATCAGGCCGTCGTTCCAGTAGGCCAGATAGGCCAGCCCGTCGATGACCTGGATATCATGCAGATAACGGCCGGCCTCGGTCTGCTCGGTCTGCCAGCGGGCCACTTCCCGCGGATGGTAGGGATCCTGGATATCGATCACCCGCATGGAGCCGGTGGCGTCGTCGGTCAGGTACACGTGGCCCTGGTAGACGTAACTGGAATGCACTCCGCCAGTCACGGTCTCGAAATAGTCGGCGATCACCTTGGGGTGGCAGGGATCGCCGGCGTCGAACAGCTTCAGCCCGTTCTTGCGGTTGGATGCACCTTCGCGGGAGAACACCCCGAAGCGGCCGTCCTCGGTGGTCATGACATCGTTGATGAGCCGGGCGTCCACCATCATCGAATCCACGATGACCGGCTGCTCCGGGTTCCGGATATCGATGGCGTAGACCCGATCCGCGATCGTGGAGAGATAGGCACACGCCCCGCCCGGGTGCACCCAGACTTCCGCCGAACGGAAGTGGACCGGTACCCGACCCAGCACTTCCATACCCCGGGTCACCCGGCGTGGGGTCACCGTCACCACCTGGTCCGCCACCCGGTTTCCGGCCGCGGCGGTGATGGTGTAGCGTCCCGGCTGCTCGGCGACGAACGCCCCGGTGCCGTCGATGCTTGCCAGACCGGATCCCCCATCCACCGACCAGCGCACGGCGAAACCGGAGACCAGCTTGCCGGTGGGGCCCTGCCCCGACGCGCTGAATCGCACCACATCGCCGGTTCGCACGGTGGCACCCGCTGGTTTTGCCTCGAGTCTCACCAGCGCCGTGGGCAGGACCTGGACCGGAAGGGTCGCGGTCGCCGGCCCGGCCCGGGCGGTAATGGTGGCGCGGCCCGCGGCCCGGGCCAGCAGCCGTCCATCCGCGGCCACCGTGACCACCAGGGGACTGCTGGAGGAGAAGCTCACCGCATCATCGCGGGGGTCGTTGTGGACGCTGAACGCCTTGCCACTCAGGGTCAGGCGAGTCCCGATCAGAAGCGCCCCTCCCACCGGCGCCAGCTCGATCCGGCTGGCCGATTCGGGCCGCACCGTGACCGTGGCGCGCCCGAAGACGGGCCGGGACTCTCCGACCGAGGCCGCCGCAGTCACCAGCACCGTGCCGCGGTAGCCCGCCGTCAGCAGTCCGGTGGAGTCGATGTCGCCCTGGCCGCCTCCGTCGAACCAACGGATCTGCACCCCGGCCACCGGCTGTCCGGCGGAATCCACGGCCCGGGCCGCGAACTGCAGGGTCTGGCCTATTTCGAGTTCGCCGCTGGCGGGAGAGACGTCGACCCGCGCAATGGGGGAGGTAGCCTGAGATACCTGGAGCACTGCGAGCAAAAGGAACATGGGACCGAGGGAGGAGAGGTAGCCTGAGGTTACCGACTGATCGCCACCAATCTACACCGGCGCTGGTCGGGGAGTTTCAGCCCGGGTTCCCCACCACCCGGTCCCGAGTATCTTTCCGCCCCATGGTGACCCCCACAACCCCGCCGGCCGAGGTGACCCTCGGCCTGGTCCAGATGCGGATGAGCGCTGACCCGGCGGACAACTTCGCCCGGGCGCTGGAGCGGGTCCGCGAAGCGGCAGCGCGGGGCGCCCGGGTCATCTGCCTGCCCGAACTGTTCCGCAGCCGCTATTTCTGCCAGACCGAGGATCACGCCCAGTTCGGACTGGCCGAGCCGGTGCCCGGACCGGGCACCGAACGGTTAGGCGCCCTGGCACGGGAACTCGAGGTCGTGATCATCGCCTCGCTGTTCGAGAAGCGGGCGGAGGGACTGTACCACAACACCACCGCCATCCTGGACAGCGACGGACGCTACCTGGGCAAGTACCGGAAGATGCACATCCCGGATGATCCCAATTTCTACGAGAAGTTCTACTTCACCCCGGGCGACCTTGGGTTCCGCACCTGGGACACCCGCCACGGTCGAGCCGGCGTGCTGATCTGCTGGGATCAGTGGTACCCCGAGGCAGCCCGGCTGACCGCCCTCGCCGGAGCCCAGATCCTGTTCTATCCCACCGCGATCGGCTGGCTGGTGCCGGAGAAGGCGGAGTACGGCGCCGCCCAGCAGGCGTCCTGGGAAACCATGCAGCGGAGCCACGCCATTGCGAACGGGGTGTATGTGGCCGCGGTGAACCGGGTGGGACTGGAACCAGGCCCCAATCAGGGGATCGAGTTCTGGGGCGGGAGCTTTGTGGCGGCGCCCAACGGCGAGGTCCTGGCCAGAGCCGGCACCGACGAGGAGACCCTCGTTGTCCCGATCGACCTGCGCAAGGTGGAGTTTGCGAGGACGCATTGGCCGTTTTTGCGCGACCGGAGAATTGACGCGTATGGCGGCGTGACGGAGAGGTACTTGGATGGGTAGGTGGCCGATTCCGGGATTCCGGGATTCCGGGATTCCGGGATTCCGGGATTCAGGGATTCAGGGATTCCGGGATTCCGGGATTCAGGAATTGGGAAAGGTGCTTCGGCCCCCCTGGGGAGTCATGCGACCGCGGGCGGTCATTCTAGAAGCCAGGAACACGGCGAGCAGTTCCCCCGCCTCCTGGACGAGTCCGCGGAGCTCACTTGCCGGCGCTAGGTTCAACTCGGAGATCAGATCGAGCCAGAAGTCGGTTTCGTCGCACTCTTCGACAACCAAACTGATCTTGGCGACGAACTCGCGCCGTGAGCGGCAGCGGCAGGCTGCCCGGTAATTCGCTGCAGCGGAAGTGGAAGTGGCACTTCGCATTACCTGCCTCGCGATCACCCGGCCAACCTCCGAGCTCATGAGCCGGCGACTTAGACGGAGTACGGCGATCGCGAGGTCCTTGGTCCGTTGCACCAGTGCGGCAGCTTGGGGGTTCCGGAAGCGCGGTGGCACCATTGCCCAAGATTGATCATGGAGAGCATTGGGCAGCGCACCCGAGGAACGCACACTGGATCATTCGGCTGCACT
>CALMOP010000163.1 GCA_937871775.1 uncultured Gemmatimonadota bacterium
AGGGCCCCGGGGCACTGGCATACTGGGGGTAGCCCACGAACCAGCTGGTTGAGTGGCCCGGCATGTCGAACTCGGGTATCACCCGGATGCCCCGAGCCCGCGCGTAACTGACGATGCCACGGATCTCATCCTGGGTATAGAACTTCCCGTCGGATCCCTGTTCCTGCAGCCGAGGAAACCTCCGGCTCTCGACCCGGAAACCCTGATCGTCCGAGAGATGCCAGTGCAGCACATTGAGCTTGACCAGCGCCATGCCGTCCAGGGTGCGGCGGAGCATCTCCACCGGCATGAAGTGCCGGCCGGCATCGATCAGGAGTCCGCGCCACTTGAACCGCGGGCGGTCGGTGATGTGGACCACGGGCAGGTAGAAACCGTCCCGATCGCCGGTCACCAGCTGCAGCAGGGTCTCCAGCCCGCGCAGCACACCCACCGTGGTCGGGGCGGCGAGCCGGGCCTGGGTGGGCGAGATCTCCAGGGTGTAGGACTCGTCCTCGTCCGGGGACTGCACTTTCTCTCCCGGCCCCGCGGCGGCGATCTCCAGCCGGCCGTCGGGTGCCGCCCCGGGCGACAGCGGCTGCCCGACCCGGGTGCCGAGCCGCTCCACGAAGCGGGCGGCGGCGGCCTGCAGGCGATCATCGGACGAGGGAGCGATCTGGATCCGGAGGGTACTGTCCAGCCGGAATCTGCCGTCTACCACGGAGGTCGCCGCCGGCATCGGCATGAGGGGCGGGAGGTCCTGCGCCCGGGCTCCCGTGCCGGCCAGGCCGGTCAGGGCGGACAGCGTGGCGAGCATGCGGTAAGTGGGCATAGGAGTTGGCGAGTAGCGACCGGTGCCGCCACGGTGGACGGAAGGTAATGCGGGCTCCACATTCCATCCATGTACGCGCACAGTGTCGCGGGCACCCAGTGGCAACTCCCGCCTGCCCCGCTGGGTCATCGGGCATGACCACCCAGGTTTTCGGGGCGCCACCCGGGCCGCCGGGCTTCCTGTCGGGCGCGGCAGAATGGTGTGTCGGCCGGTGGTGGCAGTGGCGCGCGGTCCTGCTGGCGCTGCTGGGCTGGGACGGAGTCAGCCATTTCCGGGACCCCGAGGCAGGAGGCCTGTTCGCGGGGATCACCTTCGGGGTGCACGAATTCGGCCACCTGTTCTTCGGGTTCGCCGGTGAGTTCATGACCGTGCTGGGTGGCAGCCTGATGCAGCTGCTGATCCCGATCGGCGCCGGGCTGCTCATGTACTACTACGATGACTTCTTCGGGATCGCCGGCGCGGGGGCCTGGCTGAGTTCGAGCCTGTTCGACCTGGCCCGCTACATCGGTGACGCCCGGTCCCTCGAACTCGATCTGGTCGGATTTGGAGACAATCCGCAGCACGACTGGGCCTGGCTACTCGGACAGATGGGGGCGCTGAACCAGGACACCCGGCTCGCCGGGCTGACCCGGCTCATCGGGATGGCGCTACTGGTCGGGTCGCTGTGGTTCGGTGGCTGGCTGTGTCTCCGGATGCGCGCGGCCCGCTCGGGGGCGTCCCCTTGACGGCCCTCATTCCCGCTGTAAATCCCTTAGCAGACTCCCCGGCCATTTCTTCTCCCCCTCAGGAGACCCCCGCATGATTACGATCGTCCAGCTCTGGGTGCCGATCCTGTTGTCTGCCTTTCTGGTCTTCGTGACCAGCAGCCTGGTGCACATGGTGTTCAAGTGGCACCGCTTCGACTATCACAAGTTGCCGAACGAGGACGAGGTGCGGGCCGTCATCCGGAAGGGCAATCCGACGCCCGGTCAGTACCTGATGCCTCACTGCACCGACCACAGCCACATGAAGGACCCGGCCTTCCAGCAGAAGTACATCGAGGGGCCGGTCGGGTTGGTGACCCTGATGCCGAGCGGCCTGCCCCAGATGGGGCCGATGCTGGGCAAATGGTTCGTGTTCAACGTCTTCATCTCGTTCTTCGCGGCCTACGTCAGCAGCCGGACGCTCGCGACCGGGACCGACTACCTGCACGTCTTCCAGATCACCGGGGCCGTCGCCTGGATCGCCTACGGCGGGGCCACGGTGCCGGGCTCGATCTGGATGGGGAAGCCCTGGAGCAACACCGCCAGGGAGCTGTTCGATGCGCTGTTGTACGGGATGGTGACCGGTGGGGCCTTCGGCTGGCTCTGGCCCCGCTGATCGGAGTGGCTTCAGGCTGCACCCCGGGCGCGCACCACGGTGCGCGCCCGGCTATTTTGTGGGGCCCGCTTGCCCAACTTTCACCCTGAACCCGTGAATCCCATGCGCGTAATTCGTGCCGCCGTCCTCGCCCTCCTCACTCTGCTGCCCACCGGACTCCGGGCTCAGGATCTCCTCGAGGGGGAATACCCCGGATTGGAGACGGGCAAGATGTGGACCTTCGACGTTCCTCCCCGGGACTACTGGGCCAAGCGCTACAACTTCACGCCTTCGGACGCCTGGCTGCAGCATGTCCAGGGGTCGGCGCTCCGATACGGCAACCTCTGCAGCGCTTCATTCGTGTCCGCCGAGGGGTTGGTCATGACCAATCACCACTGCGCCAGGGCCTGCATCGAAGGGGTCACTCGCGAGGGTGAGGACTTTCTCAGTCACGGCTTCTATGCGGCCCGGCGGGAGGAGGAGCGGGTCTGCCCGGGGTTGTATCTCGACCAGCTGCGGGAGATCAAGGACGTCACCGACCAGGTGAGCCGGTCGGCCTCCTCGGCCGATCCCAAGGCGGCCGCGGCGCAGCGGGCCAAGGCGATCCACGCGATCGAGGAAGACTGCGGCAAGAGTGATGCGGAGACGGCCTGCCAGGTGATCTCCATGTATCGGGGTGGCCAGTACAAGCTGTACCGGTTTCATCGCTACCAGGACGTGCGGCTGGTGTTCGCCCCCGAGGGGCAGATTGCCTTCTTCGGCGGCGACCCCGACAACTTCACCTACCCCCGCTACGACCTCGACATGAGCTTCGTCCGGGCCTACGCGGACGGCAAACCCGCCGCCACCCCGGAGCATTTCAGCTGGAGCCCCAGCGGCACCCGGGAGGGGGACCTCACCTTCGTGATCGGGAACCCCGGCTCGACCGGCCGACTGAATACCATGGCCCAGCTGGAGTATCTCCGCGACGTGCAGTACCCGGCCCAGCTGGACCAGCTGCACCGGGTGATCCAGACCTATCATGAGCTGGCGGCCCAGGACGAGACCCGGGGCAAGGCGCTCCGGAACACGATCTTCGGGCTGGAGAATTCCCAGAAGGCCATCACCGGCTATCAGTCGGGGCTGACCGATCCCCGGCTCATGGCCCGGAAGCGCGCCTGGGAGACCGACTTCCGTGCCCGGGTGGAGCGGGACCCGGCCCTCAAGCGGCAGTACGGGCGGGCCTGGCAGGCGATCAGCGAGGTGTTCGCGCGCCGCAAGGTTCTTGATGTGCGCCGCCGCTATTACGGCTCCGGGGCATACGGGTCGCGGCTGCTGTCGACGGCCATGGGCACGTTGCGCTTCGCGGTGGAGACCGCAAAGCCGGACAGCGCCCGGCTCCCGGCCTACCAGGAAGCGAACCGGACGGTGCTGGAACGCAACCTGTTCGGGGAAGCGCCGGTCGACCTTGCCCAGGAGCAGGCCCTGCTCACGGCGTATCTGACCGCGATGCAACGGGAACTGCCGGCGACCGACCCGGTGCTCAAGGCCGCCCTGGCCGGCCGTACTCCCGAGGCTGCTGCCGCGGCGCTGGTGCAGGGCGCCACCCTCACCACCGGCCCGGGCCGGAAGGCGCTGGCCGGCGACCCGGCGGCGCTGGCGGCCTCGGCCGACCCCTTCCTGGTGCTGGCCCGGGTCATCGATCCGCTGGAGCGGGGCATGATCAAGGAGATCCGGGATCTCAACGACCGGGAAGACCAGGCCAGTGAGCAGGTGGCCCGGGCGCTGCTGGCCGTGTTCGGGAACCAGGTCGCCCCCGACGCCACCTTCAGTCTGCGGATCACGGACGGCGAGGTGCGCCGCTACCCGATGAACGGTACCGTGGCGGCGCCGTACACCAGCTTCAACGGGCTGTATGAGCGGGCCAGCGCGTTCGGTGGCCAGCCGCCATTCGATCTGCCGTCGCGCTGGACCGAGCGCCGCGATTCGCTGGCCCCCGACACGCCGTTCAACGCGATCTCCACCAATGATATCATCGGGGGCAATTCGGGCAGTCCCGTGATCAACCGTGATGCCCAGATCGTGGGGCTCATCTTCGACGGCAACATGGAGGCACTGCCCAACCGGTTCCTGTTCACCGAGCGCGTGGCCCGGTCGGTCTGGGTTGATTCCCGGGCGATCGTACACGCCATCCGGCGGGTCTACGATGCCCAGCCACTGGCCGACGAACTGGAGCAGCGGGAGGGCCAGCCGGCAATGTGAGGGACAGGGAGTGATAGGGTGGGCCGGACCCCGGGCGCGGCGCTGGTGCCGCGCCCGGAGCGTTTTTTCAGGCCTGGCCGGCTGGGGCGGATGAAGTGCAGCACCCGGTGCACCAGCCCTTCGCGCTGCAGTCGGTCGAGGATATCGCCGCCGCCGTCGCTGGAAGCATCGTGGACGGTGATCAGTTCCACCGGCAACGGGACGGCCCGCACCCGCCGCACCAGTGTTTCGACGGGCTGGGCCTCTCGTTGTAAACCGGCACGATCACGCTGAGCCGGAGGGTTGTCGGAGCGTCGGCCATGGCGATCCTGGAGATCGAGATAAAGCGTGAGGGTGGGTAGCACTGCCGCCAGTGGCCTCGGGTCGGGACGGGGGCACGCCGGAATCCGACCCTCGCGCGGGAGGGCTACCGCGCCGACATCAGGGTGTGCCTTTTCGCTGGACCAGGCCCTCTTGCAGAAGCCGTTCACTCTATCGATTCTGGTAGAGCGGTGCGGGACCTGCTCAGCCCGACCCCGGCCCTGGGCTGACACCCCGATCGCCCCCGTTTCGTGAGGTGCCATGCGAGCCGTTCCCCTGTTGACTGCCGCCCGCCGGCTCGCGCCGCTGGCGCTGGGTATCCTGGTGGCGACCTGTGCCACCAACCCCGTTACCGGCAAGCGCGAGCTGTCGCTGGTCTCCGAGAGCCAGGAGATCTCGATGGGCCGCTCCTACGCCGGCCAGGTAGCCCAGGAGACCGGCGTGTATCCCGATTCCAGCGTGCAGGCCTACGTCTCCGGGATCGGGTTGGAGATGGCCCGGGCCAGCGAACGGCCCCGGCTGCCGTGGACCTTCACGGTGATGGACGATCCCCAGGTGAATGCCTTCGCCCTGCCGGGCGGCTTCATCTTCGTGACCCGGGGGATTCTCACCCATATGAGCTCCGAAGCCGAGCTCGCGACGGTCGTGGGGCATGAGATCGGCCACGTCACCGCGCGGCACTCGGTGCAGCAGATGACCCGACAACAGCTGGCCCAGATCGGCCTCATGGCAGGTGCCATCGCGTCGGACGAGATCGCCCGGAACCTCGGCGTAATCGGCCAGGGCCTGGGCGTCCTGTTTCTCAAGTACGGCCGGGACGACGAGTCCCAGGCCGATGGCCTCGGGTTCCGGTATGCCCTGAACGACGGGTACGATGTGCGCCGAATGGTGGACATGTTCCGCATCCTGCAGCGTGTCAGCGGCAAGGCGGGTCAGCGCATTCCGGAGTGGCAGTCCACCCACCCCGATCCCGGCAACCGGATCCAGGCCACCGAACAGCGGCTGGCCAGGCTCACCGTGCCACTCGATGGCACGAAGGTGAACCGGGAGCCGTTCCTCCGGGCCATCGACGGGATGATCTACGGCGACAACCCCCGCAACGGCTTCTTCGCCGGCGGGCTGTTCCGGCATCCCGATCTGGCCTTCCAGGTCCGGTTTCCGGATGACTGGCGGACGGTCAATCAGTCCCGGGCCGTGCTGGGGGTGAGCCCGTCCCAGGACGCGCAGCTGCAGCTGGCGCTGGCCGGGCAAGCCGCGCCGGGTGACGCGCTGAAGCGGTTTCTCGGGCAGCAGGGCGTTCAGGCGGGTCGGAGTTCGCAAACCACCATCAACGGCAATCCGGCGGCCCTGGCACCGTTCACCGCTCAGACCCAGGATGGCGCGCAGCTGTCGGGTCTGGTGGCATTTGTGAGCTTCACCGGCAATACCTACCAGCTGCTCGGGCTCACGGCCGCGGCGGCGGACACCTATGACCGGACCTTTCAATCCTTTGTGGGGAGCTTCCGGCGGCTCACGGATCCGGTCGCGCTGGGGGCCAAACCCAAACGGATCCAGGTCACCAGGGTGACGCGACCCACCACGCTGGCTGCATTCAACCAGCAGTACCCCTCGGTAATTGCCATCGACGAGCTGGCCCTGATCAACGGGCTGGACGATGGGGGCGCGGCGATTGCGGCTGGGGAATCGATAAAACGGGTGGTGACTCAATGACGCGACGGATCGCGTACGGGCGACCCGACGGGTCGCGCATGGGCGACCCGATGGGTCGCCCCTACGAGACCCGCCGGGTCTTCCGACGCATGAAGTCCATCAGGATGAACTGGCCCAGCGTCATGGTGCTGGTGAAATAGGCCTTGCCGCGGCAGATCTCCGACACCCGCTTCACGAAATCCACCAGGGAGCGCTCCCGGGCCAGCATGAAGGTGTTGATCATGATGTTGGCGCGGCGGCAGTTCGCGACCTCCCGGTAGGTCGCCTCCACGATCCTGGGGTCGAGCCCCATCGAGTTCACGTAGATCTGCCCGTCGGGCTGGGTCATCGCGGACGGCTTGCCGTCGGTGATCATGATGATCTGCCGCATGTCCTTCTTCTGCGCGCTCAGGATCCGCCGGGCCAGCTTGAGCCCTTCCGCTGTGTTGGTGTGATAGGGACCGACCTGGACCGATGGCAAAGCCGCCAGCGGGATTTCCTCGGCCGAGTCGTGGAACAGCACCAAACGAATCGAATCGCCGGGGAACTGGGTACGGATCAGGTGGGTGAGGGCCAGGGCCACCTTCTTGGCTGGCGTGAAGCGGTCCTCTCCATACAGGATCATGGAGTGGGAGCAGTCCAGCATGAGCACCGTCGCGGCCGTTGAGCGGTACTCGGTCTGGTGCACCATCAGGTCGCCGTAGTCGAGGTCCAGCGGGGTACGGGGACCGCCTCTGGCGATGGCTCGGCCGAGCGTGGCCGGCACATCCAGGTTCAGGGTATCCCCGAATTCGTAGGGCTTGCTGACGGTCTCGGCCTCGATGCCGGTGGCCAGGTGCGGGGTCTCGTGCGCGCCGGCACTGGCCTTGCCGATCCCCCCCAGCAGGTTGCGCAGGGTCTTGAAGCCCAGGAAGTCCGCCCCCTTCTCGGTCAGCGAGAACTGCACCTGCCGCGAGGCCGCGGCGGCCTGACCCTCCGTCCCGTACAGCGACTGGTAGCCCGCCGGCATGGTCGGCGCGGTGGTCAGGTTCAGGAAGCCTTCCGCCATCAACCGCTGGATGATCTGATCCAGCAGCTCGGCCAGCTGTTGCTCGACCTGCTGGTCGCGGGCCGGATCGCCCGACGATTCACCTCGAAGCAACCGCATCATGTCGGGTGTCAGCTGGCCGGAGTCGGCGAGGGCCCGCAGGATGGCCTCCCGCAGTGCCTCCAGCGACCGGTCGCCGGGCTCCTCCCCCCACAGGCCCTCCCCCGCGAAGCCCGACTGCAGCAGGAAGTCCCCCAGCTGGTCCAGCAGCGCCTGGAGGTTGACCGCCTCCGCCAGGCCGGGGACGTACTTGGAGTAGGTGGTGAAGCGCATCGAGAGCCGCCAGCGGACGGGGTGGGTCTGCCTCAAGGTACCTCGACCCGTAGCCGAGTTCCAATGGCCGGTCCGCCGGGCCAGCTCCAGGCTCCGGTCTCCCTGCGCCCGTCACATTACACTTCCCCCGTGCCCCTCTCCGACGCCCGCAATCCCTTCGCCGCGCTCCGGCACCGGAACTTCCGGCTGTACTTCGTGGGTCAGTTCGTCTCGCTGGTCGGGACCTGGATGCAGGTCGTGGCGCTGGGATGGCTGGTGTTGGAGCTATCCAACTCCCCGTTCACCGTGGGACTGGTCAGCACCCTCGGGGCCCTGCCGATCCTGCTGTTCACGCTGTGGGGCGGTGTGCTGGCGGATCGGGTGGATCGGCGCCGGGCGCTGGTGCTGTTGCAGCTGCTGATGCTGGGCGATGCGCTGGCCCTCGGCATCCTGACCGCCACCGGCCGGATCACCGTGCCCTGGGTCATGGTGCTGGCGGTGCTCCACGGGACGTCGACGGCGTTCGAAGTACCGATCCGCCAGGCCTTCAATGCCGACCTGGTCGGGCGGGACGAGCTGATGAATGTGATCGCGCTCAACTCGTCCAATTTCAATCTCACCCGCATCCTGGGGCCGTCGCTGGCCGGACTGATCATCGGCGGCCTGGGGGTGGCGCCATGCTTCTTCGTCAATGCGGCGAGCTTCCTCGCCGTCGTCGTGAATCTGCTCCGGATCCGCATGCCGCCCCGGGCCCGGGCGATTCGGGGTGAGTCCCCCTTGACCGTCTTTCGCGAGGGGGTGCGCTACGTGGCCGGAGAGCGGGAGCCGCGCCGGCTGCTGAGCCTCACCGCGGTCTACAGCGTGTTCGGGTTTTCCTTTGTGACCATGCTGCCGGTCTACGCGCGGGATGTGCTGGCGACGGGGGCCCAGGGCTACGGGGGGCTGATGACCGCGGTCGGCGCCGGGGCCAGCCTGGGTGCACTGGGGATGGCCGCGATCGGACACCGGGTGGGCCGGCATGTGGTGATCCGGATCGCGGGACTGGCGTTCGGCGTGAGTCTGGCCGTCGCTGCGGCCACCGACCGCTGGCAGGTGGCCGCGCTGGCCCTGGGGCTGACGGGCGGGGCGATGATCCTGAACAACATCGCCACCAACACCCAGCTGCAGACCGCGACGCCCGATGTCTTGCGGGGTCGGGTCATGGGCTTCTATTCGCTGATGGTGCTGGGGGTGGCCCCGCTGGGTTCCTTGCAGGCCGGCTGGGTGTCGGAGCATTGGGGGGTACCCACCAGTCTCGCCATCGGCGGCCTGGTCTCCGCCCTGGCCGCGCTGCTGCTGGCGCGGCCCCCAGTCGCCGAGTCGCGGGTCGAGTCGCTGAGCCCGGGGCCTGCATCCCGAG
>CALMOP010000164.1 GCA_937871775.1 uncultured Gemmatimonadota bacterium
ACTACGTCCGCGCCGGCGCCGAACTGCTGGAGACCAACACCTTCGGGGCCAACCCGATCAAGCTGGCACACTATGGGCTGGCCCCCGAAACCGAGGCCATCAACCAGGCAGCGGGCCGGGTTGCGCGTGGCGCCGCGGGCGACCGGGCGGCGGTCGTCGGCGCCATCGGGCCGCTGGGCATCCGGATCGAGCCCTTCGGCGAGATGGGAGTCCAGGAGGCGCGGGAGGCCTTTCTCCGTCAGGTCGACGGGCTGCTGGCCGGCGGGGTGGACGGGTTCATCATCGAGACCTTCAGCGATCTGGAGGAGGTCCGGGCCGCCTTCGAGGCAATCCGGGCCCGCAGCGACCTGCCGGTGATCGCCCAGATGACCGTGGGAAACGATGGCAAGACCTACTATGGCACCGACCCCCAGAGCTTCGGTCCCTGGCTGCAATCCATGGGCGCGGACGTGGTCGGCGTGAACTGTTCGGTGGGTCCGCACGGTGTGCTCGAGGTCATCGAGCAGCTGGCGAAAGTGGTGACGGTTCCCCTGTCCGCCCAGCCCAACGCCGGTCTGCCCCGGGAAGTCGGCGATCGCAAGATCTATATGGCCAGCCCGGAGTACATGGCGGAGTACGCCCGCCGGATCGTGGAGGCCGGCGCCCGCTTTGTCGGCGGCTGTTGCGGCACCACACCCGATCACATCAAGGCGATAGTCGGGTTTGTGAAGAGCGTGGCACCCAGACATGGGGGGACGTTCGTCGTGGCGCCTCCGACCGCGCCGATAGTCGAGCCGGTACCGCTCGGCGAACGCTCGAGGTTCGGGGCCAAGCTGGCGCGCGGCGAGTTCATCACCACGGTCGAGATCGTGCCTCCCAGGGGGGTCGATCCCAAGCCGATGTTCGACCAGGTCCGAGAGCTTCAGGCGGCAGGAGTGGACGCGGTGAACGTCCCTGACGGCCCCCGAGCGCAGAGCCGTATGGGTGCCCTCCTCTCCGGGCTGCTCATTCAGCGGGAACTCGGGATGGAGCCGGTGGTGCACTACGCGTGCCGAGACCGGAATCTGCTCGGCATGCTTTCCGACCTGCTGGGTGCCGCGGCCAGCGGCGTGCGAAACCTGCTCATCGTCACGGGCGACCCACCGAAGATGGGTCCATACCCGGACGCCACGGCCGTCTTCGACATCGACAGTATTGGCCTCACCAACCTGGTCAGCCGGCTGAACCACGGGCTCGACCCGGGCGGGAACGCCCTCGGCGGCAACACCCAATTCGTGATCGGGGTTGGGGTGAACCCCGCGGCAGTGGACCCGGAGCGGGAGCTCAAGCGATTCGCCTGGAAGGTGGAGGCGGGAGCGGAGTTCGCGATGACACAGCCGGTCTTCGACATCGATCAGCTGGACTGGTTTCTGGAGAAGGTGGAGCCCTACCGCATCCCGATCATCGCCGGCCTGTGGCCGCTGGTATCGCTTCGGAACGCCGAGTTCCTGGCGAACGAGGTGCCGGGGGTCACCGTGCCGCCGGCCGTCCTCGAACGGATGCGTGTGGCAAGTGCCAAGGGCAAGGAGGAAGCGCTGCGGGAGGGGATCCGGATCGCGCGTGAAATGCTGGCGGCGATCCGCACCCGGGTACGCGGGGTGCAGGTTGCCGCCCCCATGGGGCGGACGGGCGTCGCGGTGGAGGTGATCCGGTAGGGTACCTGGGAACGGGTGATGGGAACCAGAAAACCGGTCATCGCGGAGCCGGGTCCCGACAACCAGACCAGCCTGTCGGCTCGGGTGAGGGGCGGATACCTTCCAGCCATGAGCGATGCCACCGCCCAGACCGCCGCCCCGCTGACCCTGTTGTCCGAAGAAGAGGAGCTGTTCCGCGCCACGGTGCGCGAGTTCGCCGAAACCGAGATCCGGCCCCACGTCTTTGCCATGGACGAGGCGGCCAGGTTCCGCCCGGAGCTGATCGCCAGGTTCTTCGACCTGGGTCTCATGGGGATCGAGGTGCCGGAATCCCTCGGCGGCGCGGGAGGCAACATCTTCCTGGCCGCCATCGCGATCGAGGAACTGGCCCGGGTCGATGCTTCAGCGGCGATCTACGTCGACGTCCACAACACCCTGGTGAATAACGCCCTGCTCCGCTGGGGAACGTCGGAGCAGCAGCAGCGGCTGTTTCCCCGCATGACCAGCGGCCTGCTGGGCGCTTTCGCGCTGTCCGAGCCGGCCAGCGGTAGCGACGCCTTCGCGCTGGAGACCCGGGCGGAGGACCGCGGCGGGCACTGGGAGCTGACCGGCCGCAAGTTCTGGATCACCAACGGCGGCGAGGCCGGGATCTTCCTGATCTTCGCCAATACCGACTTCGCGAAGGGGTACAAGGGCATTACCGGGTTCCTGGTGGAGCGGGACTTCCCGGGGTTCTCGGTGGGGAAGAAGGAGAACAAGCTCGGGATCCGCGCCTCCAGCACCACCGAGCTGATCCTGGAATCGTGCCAGGTGCCCCGCGAGAACGTGCTGGGCCCGATCGGCCAAGGATACAAGATCGCGATGGAGACCCTCAACGAGGGCCGGATCGGCATCGGGGCCCAGATGATCGGGATCGCCCAGGGGGCCCTCGAAGCCGCCACCGGCTACGTCAAGGAGCGGCGTCAATTCGGCAAGGCCATCGGGGACTTCCAGGGAGTGCAGTTCCAACTGGCCCAGATGGCCACCGAACTGGAGGCCGCGCGCCTCATGGTGTACAACACAGCCCGGCTCAAGGACCGTGGCCGGCCGTTCCAGCGCGAGGCCGCCATGGCCAAGCTGTTCAGCTCGCAGGTCGCCGACCGGCTGACGTCCCAATGCCTAGAGCTGTTCGGCGGCTACGGCTACTCGAAGGAATACCCCGCCGAGAAGTTCTACCGGGACGCCAAGATCGGCACGATCTACGAGGGCACCAGCAACATGCAGCTGCAGACCATCGCCAAGCTGCTGCTGCGGTAGGCGCACCCCGGGGGCGCTAACCCTCCCCTGGTGTTCCGCGACTCGGGTCGGGGCCGTACATTAGGCAGCGCTGTCGGGCCCGGACCCGCTCCGGCCCCCGTCTTGCTTCAGGGTAACCTCAGGCGAGGACGGCAAGCCCGTTCTCGTATGCCAAGGCATTGTCTTGTATGTACTTGCCGAACCGCGGCCGGGGTCGTGGGCCGTAGGCCCGTGGGCGCGGCGTTCGGTCCGAGCGCCACAGAACCGAGAGTCTTGAGAGACCATGTTACCCCTCGAATTGTGCGCCTGATCACCAGACTCGCCGCTGCGGCCGTTACTGGCCTGTTCCTGGGAGTGGTGTTCCCAGGAGCTGCTCCGGGCCAGGCACTGTCGGAAGCCCTGCGGCTCAAGCTCGACCTTTGGTACCGCACGGCTCGCCGCTCGGCGCCCGGAACCTGGGGCATCGCGGTGGCGGACCAGCAGGGTCAGCTGTTGTGGAGCATCAACCCCGATCAGCCGCTGGTCCCGGCTTCGACGGTGAAGCTGCTGACAACCGGCTACGCCCGCTCCGTGCTGGGCGGTGAAGCGCGCCGCGCAACCCGGGTGGTCGGCTTCGGCCGGATCGATTCGCTCACCGGGGAGTGGATCGGCCGCTGGGCCCTGGAGCTGAACGGCGATCCTACGCTGGAGGGCCCCGATGGCCGCGGACCACGGCTGCAGGACCTGGCGGACCAGCTTGCCAGCACTGGCATTCGCCGGCTGCGGGGACCGATGGCCGCGGTGAGCGCGGACGGGTACGCCGCCGAGGCGAGCTACCCGGCGGTGTGGAACCCCGGCAATCGGAACAGTCTGAACGCACCCCTGGTGGGATCGCTCACTTTGCATGAGAACATGGTGTGGCTGGAGGTCCGACCGGCGGGCCGGTTGGGAGGCCGTCCGGTGCTGGCGTCGACCTCGCCCGAAGGTCTCAACTCCCTGGTCACCATCCATGCGAATACCGTGGCGGGGAGCCGCTCCCGGCTCCGGCTCAGGCGCATGGCGGACGGGGGATATCTGATCACGGGCGCAGTCGGGATCCGCGCCGGCAACCGGCGGCTGGTTGCGCTGGTAGGGAATCCGCGGGCGGTGCTGGCGGCGACCTGGGCCCAGGCCCTGGAACAGGCGGGCATCGCGTGGGACCGCACCGCGCCGGACATCGTGGTTGAGAACGACCCGACCGAGGTGCTGGCCGAGGTGGAGTCGCCACCGTTCGATTCGGTGGCCCTCGACATCAATCGACGCAGCCTGAACATCGGCGCCGAGTTGCTGCTTCGCTGGGCCGCGGGGCGTCGGGACGGACCCGAGTTGCTGACGGAGCATGTGCAGCAGATCGCCGGGGTGGCCGGCGGCGTCAGGCTGGTCGACGGGAGCGGCATGTCCCATGAAGACCGGGTGACGCCAGCGACCTTCGTCTACTACATGGCGAACATCCAGAACACACCGGCTGGGCGCAACTTCCCCGCCCTGCTCCCGGCCAACGGGCAGGGGACCCTGGCCCGGCTCGCCGGCGGGTTGCCCGAGGCCGGGGTGGTGCGCGCCAAGACCGGCACCCTGAGTGGGGTGTCGACGCTGGTCGGCTATCTGGGCCGCCGGGACGGGCTGTTCCTGGTCTCGCTGATGTACAACGGGCCGCGCTCTAAGACGGCCAAGCGGTACCAGTGGTCTGCCTTCAGGCTCCTGGGAGCCGACGGCACGTCAATTCCGGCCGAGGAGCCTGAGGACGAAACCGAATTGGGAGGAGAACCGGCCGGCCAGTGAGGTTGGAAGCAGGAGCGCTATGAGCCGGTTCCCCGGGGCCATCCCTGACGGAGCCGGCTCGATTCGTTTCAGGAAGCGTTCAAGACCGCTCCGAGGCGCATCGCTATGGGTCATGACCGTCGTGAATCCTCCGTTAATCATGAATTCATAGCCCAAACCTATCTTCACCATCCTGACAACAGGCTTGGCTCGGCTGCCCGCGATACCCCACGTGCGCCCCACTCCAGTCCCCGTGACCGGTGGGCCACAGCAGGTGGAGAGCCAGACCGGTTCCCGGGAGGTCCGGTCGCTGCCGGGGGACCGTGAGCTCGGGCGGGATCATTCGACGTGACGAAGTCCGCGGGGGTGCCTCGGTCGCGGCCCCTGCGCCGGCAGCGGGTACCATCCACCCCCGCCGCCGATCGGGACCGCGACTGCGGGGATGGATCCGGTGCGCGTACTGGTGATCGAGGACGAGGCCAAGCTGGCCGACAGTCTGGCCCGCGGGCTGCGCCAGGCGGCTCATGCGGTGGACACCGTGGGGCGCCTCGCGGATGCGCGGGCCAAACTGGACCTGGAGCGGTACGACGCCGTCATCCTGGACGTGAACATGCCCGACGGCTCGGGCTTCGATCTCGTCGCCGAGGTTCGACGTCGTGCCCTGCCGGTCCCGATCCTGATGCTGACCGCTCGGGATGCGGTGGAGGATCGGGTACAGGGGCTGGACAGTGGTGCGGACGATTACCTGGTGAAACCGTTCGCGTTCGACGAGTTGCTGGCCCGGCTGCGGGCCTTGCAGCGCCGCTCCCCGGACAGCCGGGCCCCCATCCTGGAGCTGGGCGACCTTACCGTGGACCCATCCAGCCGCACCGCGACCCGGGCCGGCCAGGCGCTGGAACTGACCACCACCGAGTTCGCGCTGCTGGAGTATCTTGTACGGCACGCCGGTGAGGTCTGCGGGCGGGCCGCGATCAGTCAGGCGGTGTGGGACGAGAACTACGACCCCTTTTCGAATATCATTGACGTGTACGTTTCCCGGCTGCGCCGCAAGCTCGACACCTCCGGGCTGGTCCCCCTGATCCATACCATCCGCGGGGCCGGTTACACGCTTGATGCGGGGCGGGGCCAGCGGACCGGGTGACCGGATTCGGGATCCGGACCCGCCTGGCGCTGGTATTCGCCACAGGCTTCGCGGTACTCCTGGGCCTCGGGGCCCTCGGCGTCTACCTGCATCTTGCCTCGGGCTACCGACGCGATTTCGATCACGGTCTGATCGATGCCGGCCGGGGCGCCCGGTCGCTGTTCCGCATGGACCGGCCGGAGTACGGCACCGCCGACGCGACGACCGCCCACATCGTGAGTGAACTGGTATACGGCGACCGCACCATTGTCGCCTACGACAGTGCCGGGCGGTTCCTCGCGGCGACGCAGCGCTTCCCCGACGAGCCCTATTTCAACGACACCCCAGCCGCCGGCCCGCGCAACATTCCCATCACCATAGAGCTCCACGAAGGCACCGCCCGGGTGCTTCGAACCCCCATCGCGGAAGGCGCCGAGGTGGTCATCGCGATGAGCACCCTCCCACTGGAAGGGAGACTGGCCCGGCTCCGGCGATCCCTGGCCACCGTCCTGCCGGTGGTGCTGGTCCTGGGTGCCCTGATCGGGGCCTGGGCCTCTGGGCTGGTGCTCCACCCCATCGTGATCGTTGCGGAGTCGGCGGAGCGGATCGGGGAAGGGGTGGCGCAAGGCGCCACCCGGTTCGACCGGCTCCCCGCTCCAGTGGCCAATGATGAAGTCGCCACACTGACCAGAGCCTTCAACCTCCTGGTAGATCGGCTCAGCGTCGCGCTGGAGCGGGAGCGGGCCCTGGCCGGGCGGCAGCGACGGTTCCTAGCCGATGCGGCTCACGAACTGCGCACTCCGGTGACCATCCTGCGCAGCGAGGCCGAGGTCACTCTCCGCGGCGATGCCGATCTGGCCGGCTACCGACGGGCCCTCGAGCACATCGTGCTGGAAGCGAACGAACTCGGCAACCTGGTCGCGGACCTGCTGCTGCTGGCCAGAGACGACGCCGGCGCCATTGCCCCGGTTCGGCAGCCTTTCTATCTGGACGATACCGCGAACCGGGTCCTGCGACGGATCCGGGTGCTGCCAGCGGCCGCGGGCCACGAGTTCCGGCGGGGAGAGTTCGAGGCCGCCCCGGTCGTGGGCGATCCGTCCCTGGTTGAGCGGGCGCTGTTTGCGCTGGTGCACAACGCGCTGTGCCACGCCCCCGGCTCCACGGTCGAACTGAGCACCGGCGCCACCAACGGCGGCCAGCCCGAGGGGTCTTGGGTCCGGGTCAGAGACGATGGCCCTGGCATCCCCACCGACCTCAGGGAGCAGGCCTTCGAGCGCTTCGCCCGGCTGCGTACCGGCACCCCGGGGAGCGGCCTCGGCCTGGCGATCGCCCGGGCCATCGTCCAGGCGCACGGCGGTACTTTGATCCTCGAGGAAACCACGGTGGGAGCATCCTTCCTGATGCGCTTCCCGGCATCCGGGGACTGAAGCCGCACACCACGACGCGGTCCGCGCCGGAGGCAGCCAGGGATCGCGCTTGACGCGAGTTCCAGCCGAGGATATCTCTCGCGCCATGCGCCGGCTCGCCACCACTCGCTGGAATACGTTCGTGTTGCTGATGGTCGCGATCCTGCTACCTGCGACCCCGGCCGCCATGGCACGGATGGCCGCGAGCGGCTCCGCTCCGGCTGGGCATCACCACGAGCACCACAGTCAGGCTCCCGGGTCCGGGAGCCAGTGTTGCGAGTTCTGCGTCGCTCCCTGTTCCACCGTGTCCGGCGGGGTCGCTCCACTGTCGGGACCGACTGCCATACAGGCCATCCCCGCCGAACCTGAGTTCCTCGCCCCCACGGCGGTGGGACCGACCGTAGTTCCTCACCGGCTGCCGTTTGCCCAGCCCCCTCCACCCCTGATGTGAACCGAGACGCAGCTGCGTCGTTCCCCTCACATCAGGAGTTTGCATGTTCGCCCGACTCACCGCCCTGGCGCTCGCGCTGGGGCCGGTGGCGCTGAGGGCACAGGCCGTCGATTCGGCCCGCGCCCGCCCCGATAGTGCCCCGCCGGTCCAGCTGCAGGAGATCACCGTCACGGCGGCACCGGTGCGCCGCGAGGCCCCCAGCGGGAGCGTGACCGTGACCCCGGACGTCATCCGCCAGACGCCGGCACTCAACACCGTCGACCTGTTGCGACAGACCGCCGGGCTGGAGGTGCATGATCAGGGACAGGGCCCGGGCTTCGCCTCGGACCTGGCCCTCCGCGGCTTCAGCTCGGACCACTCGACTGACATCGCCCTGTGGATCGACGGGGTACCGATCAACGAACCGGTGAACGGCCATGCGGAGGGCTACACCGACTGGAGCCTGCTCCTGCCCGAGGGGGTCCGCCAGATCGATGTCTACAAGGGCCCCACCAGCGCGCTCTATGGCAACTTCGCCCTGGCCGGTGCGGTAAACGTCCGCACCCTGGAACGCATGAGCGGCACCGACATTTCGGTCAATGGCGGGTCGTATGGCCGGATCGAGGGCGCGCTACTGACCGGTGTGGATCGGGGGCACACCGGGGCGGTTCTGGGGTTGCGGGGCTTCCGCGAGGACGGCTGGCGGCCCAACAGCGGCAATCAGCTGGGCCAGGTGCACGGCCGGGTGGTGCGCGACCTGTCCCCCACCGTCCGCCTCGACGCCGGACTCGAGCTGTACGCTGCCCATTGGGACTCGCCGGGATACCTGACCCTGGATCAGTTCAACGCCCGGCAGTACGACTCGATCTCGGACAAGACCGACGAGGGATTCAAGCGCCGAGCCCAGGAGCGAGTCAGCCTCCGGGTGCAGGGAGACCACGGTCTCAGCTGGCGCAGCACCATCTACGCCACCCAGGGCCGCTGGCAGCTGTACCTGACCACCCCACCCGAGGGTGGCGCGACCGAGGGATCGGGAAGCCAATTGGAGGAGGAGGATCACCGCTACGGTTTCGGGGCCACCTCGGCCCTCACCTGGGAGCTCCCCGGTCACACCGAGGTCACCGTCGGCGCTGAAGGACGGTGGGACCACTCCGATTACGAGAATTATTTCACGACCGCCCAGGCCCGCGACTCGGTCAACGACGAGAAGCCGCCGGTCGTCGCCCGGCAGGCATCCGCCGCAGCCTTCGTGGAGAGTCGGATCCCTCTGGGCGATCGACTGACCGCGACCCTCGGCGGTCGCTACGAATTCCAGAGTACCGGCAGCACGACCGACGGTGGGACGGTCCGGGGGACCGAGGGTGTGTTTGCACCGAAGTTCGGAGCCCTGTTCCGGATCGCTCCGTCGGTGGGCCTCTACGGCAACGTCTCACGGGGTTACCGGCGGACCGATGGGGTCATCGAAAACCCGACCATCGCGTACATCACCGTCTGGGCCTACGAGACCGGGCTCAAGCTCGACCTGGCCGGAGCGACTGCCAGCGCGGCGGTCTTCCAGATGGATGTGAGCAACGAGCAGACGTTCGATCCGCTGAGCGGCGGCTCCATTGTTGGCGGCCAGAGCCAGCGTCGGGGATTCGACCTGGGGCTCGAAGCGTGGCTGAACAGCAGCCTGCATGCCACCGCCGACTTCACCTTCACCGATGCCAAGTACGGCCGTTTTGTCACCACCGAAACCGATACGCTCACCCAGCTGCCGGTGCCCCTTGATCGCTCCGGGACCCGGGTGTTCAACACCGCCCGGTACGTCGGGGCGTTCGCGCTCCGGTTGGGGCCCCCGGCCGCCATCTGGCATGCCCGAGTCAGTGCCAATGTGGTGGGACCCTACACTCCGTTCGGTGAGGAACCGGGTCTCGAACTGAGTAGCTACGGACTGGTGCACCTCAACGGGGGCATCCGGCTGGGTACCGTGCTGCTCGATCTGGGGGTTCGCAACATCCTGGACCACGCCTACCCTGAACTCCGGGCCGGCGGGTTCGTTTCCCCAGGGGTGCCGCGGACGTTCTACGGCTCGGCGCGGTACATCTTCTGAACCAGGAACCTCTGCAAGAGGGTTGCCGGGAGGGGCGAGGCCGAGGGAGACCGGGAGGGCGCGTGCGCAGCGCCACCAGCGGACTTGTGCAGGACTTACTAGCGCTGGAGGTCCCGCGCCTCGCGGGTGCCGTGGCCCAGGAGGCGGGCCGCGGCTTCGTCCAGTAGATCATCGGTCTTGCAGAAAGCGAAGCGGACCAGGCGGCGCCCCATCTCGGGTCGACTGAAGAAGCTCGACCCCGGGACCGGGGCCACTCCCCGCTCCCGGGCCAGCCAGTGGGCGAATCCAACGTCATCGAGGTCGGAGAGTCCGGAGAAGTCGGCCAGAATGTAATAGGCACCTTCCGGCAGCTCCGCCCGGAAGCCGGCCCCCACCACGGCGGCGTGCAACCGGTCCCGACGCCGGCGATACGCCTCGCCCAGGTCGCGGTAGAATGTCTCGGGTAACTGGTCCATCGCAGTGGCCAGCCCCTCCTGCAGCGGGGCCGGCGCCCCGACGGTCAGGAAGTCATGTACTTTCCGGATCGCGTCCGTCGCGGCCCGGGGTGCCACGATCGTACCGATGCGCCACCCCGTGATCCCGAAGGTCTTGGACGCGCCGCTAATGGTGACCGTCCGTTCGCGCATCCCCGGCAGAGTAGCGATGGGCACATGGTCCACGTCGTAGCGGATATGCTCGTAGATCTCATCGGTGATGGCCCATGCGTCATGCCGCTGGCACAGCTCGGCGATGCCGGCGAGTTCAGCCCGGGTGAGCACCCGACCACTGGGATTGGCCGGGCTGTTGAGAATGATCGCCCGGGTTCTGGGGCTGAAGGCCCGGGCCAGCCGATCCAGGTCGATGGCCTCGCCCGGCAGGAGCGGCAGGTAGACCGGGGTCGCCTCACACAGGATCGTGTCCGGCCCGTAGTTCTCGTAGAATGGCTCGAAGACCAGGATCTCCGAGCCCGGATCCACCAGCGCCAGCAGGCTGGCCATCATGGCCTCGGTGGCGCCGCAGGTCACGGTGATCTCGGTTTCCGGATCCGCCGACAGCCCGTACCACTGCTGATACTTGCGGGCCACCGCCTCGCGCAGCCGGCGGGCGCCCCAGGTGATGGCATACTGATTGAGATTGTCGCGGATGGCGCGGGCCGCGGCCTCCTTCAGTAGCTCGGGTGCCGGAAAGTTGGGGAACCCCTGGGCCAGATTGATGGCCCCGCAGTCCGCCGCCACCCGCGACATGCCGCGGATCACCGATTCGCGGAAGCCGCGAGTCCGGCGCGCCGGGAGCAGGCCGGGACCGCCGGCACCCGGCGCCATCATCGAGAACGCCTCCCTGGAGGAGGCGTGAGGGCGGCGCAGGACGGGATGGGCAACCTCCGTTGGAGTTGGCGGAACTTCGACGGACCCAGGCCCCGGCGCAACTTGGGTCACCCGCCGCTGGAGCGCCGGCTTCAGCCGGCAACCGCGGCGGCCGGCGGGACCAACTGGACAATCCGGCTGCCGGAGTCAGATTCCCCCCACCCGAACCCCCGACGATCATGGACCCATCCTCGCACAGCTTTCTGAAGCGCCTCCTGGACAGCCCCGGCCCGTCCTCCTACGAGGTCCTGCCCGCCCGGGTCTGGCGGGAGGAGGCCTCGCAGTTCGCGGACCGGGTCGAGGCCGACGTCAGCGGCAACAGCTTCGCGACCTTGAACCCCGATGCCTCACCCCGGGTGATGCTGGCGGGTCACATCGACGAGATCGGGGTGATGGTGACCTACGTGGACGAGGATGGTTATCTCAGCTTCGACGCTATCGGCGGCTGGGATCATCAGGTCTTCGTGGGACAACGGGTGGAGCTGCTGGGCCCGGGTGGCCCGGTGCCCGGCGTCATCGGGAAGCGGGCGATCCATCTCATGGAAAAGGGCGATCGCGAGAAGGTCTCCCGGGTGGAAGACCTGTGGATCGACATCGGGGCCCGCAACCGCGCCGAGGCCGGGGCGCGGGTCCGGATCGGGGATGCCGGGGTACTGGCATCGGTGGTGGCGGAGTTCCCCAACGGCCGCCTGGTGTCGCGATCGCTCGATAACCGGGTCGGCGCATTCGTGGTGCTGGAGACGTTGCGGCTCCTGGCGAGGGATCGCCCCGGGGCCCGGCTGACGGCCGCGGCGACGACCCGGGAAGAGATCGGCTCCACCGGTGGTGGGGCCCGCACCGGGGCGGCGGTGCTGGAGGCGGATATCGCGATTGTGGTCGACGTGACTCATGCCACCGACTATCCCGGCATCGAGAAGCGGCGCCATGGGGAGTACCGGCTCGGCGGCGGACCGGTGCTGACCCGGGGCGCCGGCATGAATCCAGCCCTGGTGGCTCTGCTGGGAGAGACCGCCGAGCGCGACGGGATCGCTCATACGCTGGAGGCGGCGCCCCGGACCACCAGCACCGACGCCGACAACATCTTTACCTCCCGTCGCGGCATCGCGACCGCGCTGGTCTCGGTGCCGCTCCGTTACATGCACAGCCCCAACGAGATGGTGAGTCTGGAGGACCTGGAACTGACCGCGCGCCTGCTGGCCGCGACGGTGCGCCGGATTTCCACGGGCACCGACTTCGTGCCTCGGTAACCGGAGCCCCGGGTTGAGGCGGGGCCGGCGGGCTACTCCCAGAGCGTCGTCAGTGCCCGCTGGACTGCATCACGCACCTCGCGCTCTGGATCCTCGAGCAACTCCTTGAGCACACTGGTGGCGGAGGGACCGGCCGCGTGGAGGCCGGCGATCACCGCCAGCCGGAGTGCGGTCGGCTTGCGGTGGAACAGCTTGCCCCCCGGCTCCGCGGCCTTCCGCAACGCCTGAATCGCGTCGGTCGAGGCGATCCGGCCCAGGGCGATGTACATCTCGCGCTGCACATCGCTCTTGGACTCCTCGTCCGCGGCCACCGCCAGAGTCATCGCCAAGTTCTTGTTCTTGGTGCCGTCCAGTTCCTTTACGGCGGCCAGCCGGACCGCCGGCGATGCATCCTTCAGCGCCCTGCGGAGCGGATCGATGGCGCCGCTGCCGCCGATCCGGGCCAGCGCCCCGGCGACCGAGCGCCGGACCCGTTCGTCGTCATGCCCGATCTGGCGTGCCAGCGTGGGAACCGCCCGGTCCAGCTTGAGCTCCCCGCACAGCTCCGCCACGTTGCGCACCACGAACCATTGGTCGTGGCTCAGCATGTGGATCAGGAGCTCGCCGCCTTCCGTCATCTCCTTCATGGCGCTGAAGTAGGCCCGCCGCTCCCCTACGTTCTCGGCGTTTACCAGCGCGTGCAGCAGCACCTCGGTCCCATCGGCCCCCATGCGGCGCAGCACCTGCACCGCCTCGGGCTTCATGTCCCCGTGGCCCGCCAGCCAGACTACCCGCTCCAGGGACGAACGGGGCAACAGGCGCCGGAGCGCGATGCCGAAACTGCGGGTCTCCGTGGCCGAGTTCTCCAGGACCACCAGGCCGTGCGCGGCCTTCAGTACTTCGCGCCACTCGCTCTGCCGCGCCGCCGCCTCCCCGACCGTGACCAGCTGATTCAGCGCGGCTGCAACCTCCTCCTCCGATTTCGCGTCGGCCAGGCCATGCACCAGCTCGTCGGTCGGTCCCAAGACATGCGCCGCGAGGGTGACGAAATGCATCATGCCGACCTTGGCCTCGGTCAACGCATCCTGGCCCAGGGCATTGAGGTGACCCTCATCGTCCACCGAGGCCCGTACCCCGGGATCGAGTGGCTGAATCCCCGGGGCCGATACCCGGCCGCCTGGCGAGTTGGGGGGGCCGCCCGCCTCCCTGGGAGCGGGAGCAACGGGCGCGATCGGTTCAGGGAGTGGCAGCACCGGCACCATCCCGCAGCCTGCTGCGTCCAGCCGGGCCCGCAGGTGGTCGAAGGTACCGAAGGTTCCTGCCGGGGCCGCGAGGGTACGGAACAGCGACAGCAGAGTGGAGGTCATCAGGCCGATCGGGAACCGGATCTCGCCAACCCCATGGGCCCGCAGCAGGTCGTGGAGAACCGCGACATCCCCGCCGGAGGCCGGCACCACGGCCTGATCCCAGGTAAAGTCGGTGGGTGTCAGCGTCAGGACGTGATCCGCCGCCGGCAGGTCTGCTGCGAACCGCCCAAACGCGACGCGAAGCTCATCTTTCCGCTCCGGGTGGTACCGCAGCAGAAACAGGACGTTCGCGAAATCGGCGAGGATGCTGTCTGGGGTTGTCATGGCAAGGTTGAGTCGCAAGATAAGACGTAGCACCATGTCCAGCAATAGCTTAGGACCACTCTGCCGGCTTCGGCGATGGGGCCGCTAGAAGCCTGGTCCTCCCCTCAGTAACTTTGGGCCCATGTCTCAGACCCCTCGGTTCCTTACCCTCGCTGCGCTGCTGCTCCCGACCGCTGGATTGGCGGCCCAAGCCTCGGACTCGACCGCGCTGCTCGGCGATGTGCGGTATCTGGCCGACGACCGGCTGGGCGGCCGCCTCATCGGCTCACCCGGTGCCGACAGCGCCGCCGGGTACCTGGCCATTCGGTTCCGCGACGTCGGGCTGCGCCCGGGGCCCGCCGGCTGGTTCCAGGAGTTCACCGTCAGTCCCCACGCACCAATGGCCGCCACCGCCGCGATCAGCGGGGCGACCGGAAGAAATGTCATCGGCATGCTGCCGGGGCGGGACCCCGACCTGCGGAACCAGACCGTCATCGTCGGAGCGCACTATGATCACCTCGGCCCCGGCCGGTTCGGCGCCATGGATCCCGACAGCGCCGGAGCGATTCACAACGGCGCTGACGACAACGCCTCCGGAGTCAGCGCCCTGATTGGTATTGCCCGGCGTCTGGCGGCCCTTCCTCCGGCACGGACCGTGGTGTTCATCGCCTTCAGCGGAGAGGAACCGGGGTTGCTGGGTTCGGACTTTTTCGTGAAGCACCCGCTGGTCCCCTTGAATGCGACGATCGCGATGGTGAACCTGGACATGGTGGGTCGGCTCCGGAACGACCGCCTGATCGTGTACGGGGCGGCCACGGCAGCGGAGTTTCCGGCGCTGCTGGATTCGCTCAATCAGGACGCCCACTTCGACCTCAAGGCGTCGGGTGATGGCTGGGGACCCAGCGACCATTCCTCGTTCTACGGCGCGGGCAAGCCGGTGCTGCATGCCTTCACCGATCTGCATGACGACTACCACCGCAGCACCGACGATTGGCAGAAGATCAATGCCGGAGGGCTGGAGCGGGTCACCGAGTTCACCGCCCGGCTGGTGCGGGCCCTGGCCGATCGCCGAACCCCGCTGACATTCGTGAACGTGCCCCCGCCGACCCCGGTGGCCGGCGGCGATGGCTATGGCACCTATCTCGGCACCATTCCGGACATGGCCGACAACCCGGGAGGGGTCCGCATCAACGGAGTCCGGGCCGGGAGTCCGGCCGAGCGCGCCGGGCTGCAGGCCCAGGACATTCTCCTGCGCATTGGTGACGCCGAAGTTGCCGATCTCCAGAGCATGACCAACGCGCTGCGACAGCACCGACCGGGCGACGTGGTCGAGGTGCGGTTCCTCCGAAATGGAGCCGAGCAGAGCGCCACCGTCACGCTCGGGGAACGGGGCCGCTGATGGCCGCCAGGCTGGATCCCCAGCCGATTCTCGCCGGGCTGCGCGGCCTGTTCTGCCGCGAGGCGGGGCGTCAGTCCCTGCTGCAGTATGCGGCGGAGCGGATCCGGGCCGCGGGGCCGCCCTATACCTCCACCTACCTCTACATGTTGCAGGACGATGAACTGGTGCTGGAGGCCTTCAGTGGACGAGTGACCGAGCATGCCCGGATCCCGGTCGGCAAGGGCGTATGTGGCACCGCGGTGGCGAGCGGCCAGGACCAGAATGTGCCCGATGTCCGGGCGGTCTCCAATTACCTTGCCTGCAATACCTTCACCCGCTCCGAGCTGGTGGTGCTGATTCGCCGCGGCGATGCCGTCCTCGGTCAGATCGACGTGGACAGCGACCAGCTCGACCCCTTCACGTCGGACGAGGCGGCCGCCGTACGGGCCGTTGCCGACGCGCTGGCCGTCCTGCTGTGAGCGTGCCCCGACGGGTCGACCATCGTCTCCGCTGATCCGCCGCCCTGCGAGCCTGAGTTGAGCAAGAGCCATGGCCGTTGACCCGGCCGCCGAGACCACCCGTCCGATAAACGGAGTCACCCTGTTCGAACGCCGGATCGGACGGGGATCGCCGGTCGTCGTCCTGCACGGTGGACCCGGGGCGCACCATGATTACCTGCTGCCCGGATTTGACGCTCTGGCCAACCATCGGACGCTGATCTACTACGATCAGCGGGGTGGAGGCCGGAGCCCGGTGAGTCGGGAGGCTGATGTGGGCTGGCGGGCCCACGTCGCCGACCTCGAAGGCCTGCGGGCGCAGTGGGGCCTGCCGAGCCTGACCTTGCTGGGCTATTCCTGGGGTGGGCTACTGGCCCTACTCTACGCCTCCGAGCATCCGCAGCGGGTCGATCGGCTCGGCCTGATCTCGCCCGCCCCCGCCTGGCGATCCGCGCGGGATGCATTCGAGCAACGCTTCGCCGCCCGGACCCTCACGCCGCAGCGGCAGGCCGCGCGGCGGGAACTCCTGGAAAGCGGCCTCAGAGACCGGGATCCCGCGGCCCATGCCCAGCGCCTGTTCGAGCTGGCGGTCGCGGGGTACTTCCACGACCCCGCCCGGGCCCGGGCCCTGACGCCGTTCCGGATCACCGAACGCACCCGGGCAGGGGTGTGGGAGAGCCTGGGGGATTTCGACCTGCGACCAGCGCTGCGACGCCTGGACATCCCCTCGCTGGTGCTCCACGGTGACGACGATCCGATTCCCCTCGAGAGCGCCCGCGAGCTGGCCCAGTGCCTGCGGGCCGAGTTGGTCGTCATACCGGAGTGTGGCCACGTCCCCTACGTCGAGGCTTTCGACACCTTCGTCCGCCGGCTGGACGGGTTCCTCCCCTCCGCCGCCCCCCGCTGAGTCCCCGCACCGGCCCCCTCCGCACATCCGGTCGGAACGCTACCTTCCCGAGCCATGCGCCCTCTCCCCTACGATCTGGTGTTCGGTCCCCCCTTCGAGGAACGATTCCAGCGGGTTCGCGATTGCCTTGAACGGAGCAACCGCGACCCACACGACCCGGATCGGTTGATCCT
>CALMOP010000165.1 GCA_937871775.1 uncultured Gemmatimonadota bacterium
CCAGTGGTGGAGGTGGGGCGTGGGGGCCGGATGGGTGGATCTACTTCGACTCCCCCTTGGGGATCAGCCGGATCCGGGCCGATGGTGGCCCCACCGAACTGCTGATTCCGTACGATTCGGCCAGGCATGAAATCGGGCATGCCTGGCCTGGGGTGCTGCCGAACGGCAAGGGTCTCCTGTTCCGCGGCCGCCAGAATCTCGATCCGACCGACTTCGACATCGTCGCATTTGATTTCGGCACCCGGGAGCGGCACCTGCTCACCAAGGGGCTGCTGGCCCGGTACGTGGCACCGGGTTACCTGGTCTTTCTGCGCGCCGACGGGGCCGTGCTGGCGGCGCCCTCGACCAGCAGCGCCTGGTGCTGACGGGACCGGCGGTGCCGCTGTTCGAAGGAGTCATGACCAAGCCGTTTGGCTCCGCCGATTTTGCGATCTCGCCCACCGGGACGCTGGCCTACGTCCCGGGCCTGAATTCGGGCGGCGGTGGGGTGATGGAGCTGGTCCTGGTCAGCCGGGAGGGCGCCGTCTCGCCGCTCAACCCCCCGGTCACATTCAACCCCTCGGCCAACCTCGCGCTCAGCCTCTCGCCCGACGGTAGCCGCCTGGCCATCGACATCGTCGGGGCGGCCTCGCCGGATATCTGGGTCAAACAGCTCCCCTCCGGTCCCCTTTCCCGGCTCACCTTCGAGGGTCGGGGAGCGTACCGACCCCGGTGGACGCCGGATGGCCGGTCGGTACTCTATATCACCATACCAGACAGCGGGCTCCCCGCGGTCTGGAAGCGGAGGGCGGACGGCAGCTCGCCGGCGGAGCTGGTGTGGCGGGTTCCGAACCGCGCGATCGCCGAGGCCTCGCTGTCCGGTGACGGCCAATGGCTCATCTATCGCATCAACGGCGATAGCGGTAACCGGGACATCTATGCTGTCCGCCCCGGCCGCGATACCGCACCGATCCCGCTGCTGACCGGGCGGTTCAACGAGCAGGGCCCGACCCTCTCACCCAACGGCAGGTGGCTGGCCTACACCTCGGATGAATCGGGTCGGGACGAAATCTTCGTCAGGCCATTCCCGAATACCTCGGGTGGCCGCTGGCAGGTCTCGACCCAGGGTGGCTCCGCCGCCCGCTGGGCTCACAGCGGCCGCGAGCTGTTCTACGAGAGCCCTGCGGGCGGCCTCATGGTGGTGCCGGTTGCACAGGGGCCCACCTTCGCCCCGGCCGAGTCCCGTCCTCTCTTTCCACTCGGGTCAGGGCTCGTCCCCTCGGCCATTGTTCCCTATTACGACCTTACCCCGGACGATCGCCGGTTTGCGATGGTCCGCCTGGCGGCGGTGAATCAGGCGCCGGGAGCCGGCCAGGTGGTGGTGGTAGACAACTGGTTCGAGGAGCTGAAGCGGAAGATGCACCCGGCACGGAAATAACCGGGAGCAGAACCCGCGCCCGGGCTTGGTTCACTGTCCGCGCCTTACCACAACCTGGGGACCGATGGCAACCTCACTTGAACGGCTCAGCGAGGCCCTCGCCGACCGCTACCGCATTGAGCGGGAGCTTGGCGCCGGCGGCATGGCCACGGTCTACCTCGCCCACGACGTGCGGCACGACCGCAAGGTCGCGCTCAAGGTGCTGCGGCCGGAGTTGAGCGCCATCCTGGGCGCCGAGCGGTTCCTGGCCGAGATCAAGACCACCGCGAATCTGCAGCACCCCCACATCCTGTCGCTGTTCGATTCGGGGGAAGCGGACGGGCTGGTGTTCTACGTCATGCCGTATATCGAGGGCGAGAGCCTCCGCGACCGACTGGTCCGGGAGAAACAGCTGCCGGTAGACGAGGCGGTGCGGATCGCCCGCGAAGTGGCCGACGCGCTCGACTACGCCCACAGCCATGGGGTGGTGCACCGCGACATCAAGCCGGAAAACATCCTGCTGCACGGCGGCCACGCGCTGGTCGCGGACTTCGGCATCGCGCTCGCGGCCAGCCGCAGCGACGCCGGGAACCGGATGACCGAGACCGGCATGAGCCTGGGCACGCCGTACTACATGGCGCCGGAGCAGGCCATGGGCGAGCGGGAGATCACGCCCAAGGCCGACCTGTACGCGCTGGGTTGCGTGCTCTACGAGATGCTCACGGCCGAGCCGCCGTTCACCGGCGCGACGGCGCAGGCGATCATCGCCCGGGTCATGACCGAGGAGCCGCGCTCGCTGACGCTGCAGCGCAAGACCATTCCGCCGCACGTGGAGGCGGCCGTGACCATCGCGCTGGCCAAACTGCCGGCGGACCGGTTCGCGACGGCCCGGGCCTTTGCCGAGGCGCTGTCGGAGGGCGGGGCGCGGACCCACGCTCGCATCGCGCCGGTGACGGGCGGGGCTCTCGCGCCGCGGCAGCGGCTGCGGGCCGCCGCACCGTGGCTCGGGGCACTCCTGGCGCTGCTGGCCGGCCTGGCCGGCGGGGCCCGATTCCTGGCTCATCCGGCCGTGGGGCGCCCGCTGCGGCTCTCGGTGGCGATCCCCTCGGAGAGCCCGCCGCTCGCGATCCGGCTGTCGCCCGATGGCAGGACGCTGGCCTACGTCAGCAGCCCGGGAGATCGGCTGGCGATCTACAGCCGCCGGCTCGACGAACTCAAGCCCCGGCGACTCGACGGCACCGAGGATGCGTCCACGATCAGCTTCTCGCCCGACGGCCAGACGATCGCTTTCCTGGGCAGCAGCGGGCCGCGCAAGGTTCCCATCACCGGCGGCGCTTCAGTCGCGATTCCGGTCCAGGGCGGCGCCACGCCGACCGCGATCGAGTTTGCCGCCAGCGACCGGTTCGTGGTAGTCGTCCAGGGTGCCCTGGCCACGGTCGCGGCCGACGGAACCATGCACCGGTTCGCCGGGCCGGACTCGGCCGGCGGTGAGGCGGCCCTCGCACTCGATCAGGTGCTTTCTGATGGCTGGGTGCTGGCGCGATCCTGGCGCGCGCCGCCTACCGGGCCGATCCTGGCAATCGATCCGGCGTCCCGCCGGCGCGTCACCCTGCTCGACGTGAATGCCGCCTGGTCAGGTTACGCGGACGGATTGCTGGCCTGGAGTCTCTCCGACGGCAGCATGTACGCGGCGCCCTGTGACCTCGCCGCCAAGCGCCTGACCGGTCCCGGCACACCGTTGGGCGCCACCGTGCTGTCGGTCCTGGGGTTCCAGCCTCCAGTGAGCATCGGCCCCGGCGGGCTCGCCTACGTGCCGACCCGGCCGCGCGCGCTGGCGCGGGTGGCCCGGTCCGGCCTCACGACGGTACTCCTGGGCACCGACCGGCCGTACCACAACCCGCGCGTGTCCCCCGACGGACGGCGGATCTCGCTGGACTTTACCGAGGGGGAACGCGACGTCTGGCTGTTCGACATTGCGGATTCCATCCTGACCCGCTTCGGCTTCGACTCCAGTGCCCACGACGCCGAGTGGCTGCCGGACGGGAGCGGACTGGTGTTCGCGGCGCACCGGGGCACCGCGATCGGCGAATTCCGGCGCCGCTTCGAGACCCGGGGCCCGGCGGAATCCCTGTTCGTGGGCCCCGAGCAGATTTCGGTGCACGCCATTACCCATGACCTGCGAACCGGCATTGCGGTGGTGATCGACCGGGGCGCCTTCGACCTGGTCGCCATCGGGCTCGACGGCCGGCCGCGGCTCGATTCACTGCTGACCTCCCGCTACAGCGAAGGGTGGCCGGCGCTCTCCCCGGACGGTCGCTGGCTGGCCTACCAGTCGGACGAGTCGGGGCGCTTCGAGGTGTACCTCCGGGCCTGGCCAGGCCTCGGCTCCAAGGTCCAGGTCTCGCAGAACGGCGGGACCGAGCCGACCTGGTCCCGCGACGGGCGGGAGCTGTTCTACCGCTCGGGCGGTGGCGCGGAGCCGTGGCTGGTGGCCGCGGCGATCGAGCCGGGCTCGCCGCCCCGGGTGCGGTCCCGCACCCCGCTGTTCAGCGTCGGCAGCTACGAGTTCGCCACCCCGCACCGCAACTACGACGTGTTCCCCGACGGCCGGTCGTTCGTGATGGTGCGGCAGGGACAGCCGGGCCAGCAGGCGGAGGTGGTGTATCTGCAGGACGTGCTGGCGCTCCAGAACCGGCGCTGAGCGGGCGGCTACCGTCTGAAGCCGGGGCTCGGCCCGGCCGCAGTGTCGCTTCAGCGACTACCTGCGCTTGACTCATCATGATGAGTCGTATATACTCATCACATGAGTAAGCGACTGCAGGTCCTGCTCGACGAGACCGAGTTCCGGGAGCTGCGGCAGTTGGCTCGCCGGAACCGGATGACGGTCGCCGAGTGGGTACGACAGGCCTTGCGGGCGGCCAGCAGGCAACGGCCGGAGCGGGATGCCGGCCCCAAGCTCGCGGCCGTGCGTTCCGCCGCGTCCCATGCGCTCCCCACCGCGGATATCGAATCCATGCTGGGCCAGATCGAGACCGGGTACCTGGGCGGTCCGGCGGCGTGATCTTCATCGATTCCAATATCCCGATGTACCTGGTTGGCGCGCCCCACCCCCACAAGGCGGACGCGCAGCGCCTGCTGGAGCGCGCGATCGCCGCCGGTGATCGGCTGGTCACGGACGCGGAAGTCTTCCAGGAGATCCTGCACCGCTACACCCACCTCGGTCGCCGCGATGCCATTCAGCCGGCGTTCGCTGCGCTGCTGGGAGTGACCGACGAGGTGCTGGCGGTGGATCTGGCCGGGGTCGAGCGCGCCAAGGCCATCGTGCTGGGACATCCCCGGCTCTTCGCCCGCGACGCCATCCATCTGGCGGTCATGGAGCAGCACCTTGTCACCCGCATCATGAGTTTTGACGCCGGCTTCGACGGATATCCCGGAGTGCTCCGGGTCGCCTGAGGCGGTGGCGGCCCCCCGCGCGCCCATCCTGACACGGGCCAAGCGACCGGGGGGGGGCGCGAGCTCGCGGCTAAAGCCGCGGCTCGGCTGATGTCACTGAAGTGACAGGCCTGGAACTGTCCTAGCCGACAATGGATCCCACCGCTATCCCCGGCACCCTAGCCTGGCCACCCCCGCCACCGCATCTTGGGAGCCGATACCAACCCTTCTCGAACGCCTGCCCGAGCTCGCGGCTAAGAGCCGCGGCTCGGCTGATGTCGCTGAAGCGACGGGGCAGCCGGAACCGATTCTCGGGACCCACCATGCCTGATCCGCTTCCCCGCCTCGCTGCCGCCCTTTCCGAACTCGCGCCGATGATCGGGACATTGCCGAGCCCTGGTCCTCGCTGCCGCCTCCCGACGGGGACTCCATCGCTGCCCGCCAGCACGTCGAGCGGGAACTCGGGGCCGGTGCATTCTGGCGGCCGACAAGCATTGACGGCGTATATCCAATAGGATATACTATCTAAGTGAATGCTATTCAGATGCTTAGGGAGATGGCAGGCCTTACACAGGCGGCGCTCGCGCGAGCCGGAGGCACGTCCCAGCCGACCATTGCGGCGTACGAAGCCGGCCGGAAGAGTCCCACGATCAGTACGGTTCGAAGGCTGGCGAGGGCAGTGGGGCTCGACGCCACCGTGGAGTACTACCCGCCGCTCACACGGGAAGACCGGCGGTCGCTCGCCCTGCACCGGGCCATCGCGCAGCGGCTGCGTGAGGACCCCGATCGCGTGCTCGCGCAGGCCCGGCAATGCCTGACACGCATGCTGGCCGGCCACGAGGGAACATCGCTGCCGTTGCGGGAGTGGGGCGTGCTGCTCGACCGGCCGCTGGAGGCGCTGCTGCCGCTGCTGACCGACCCCGACCCGTGGGCGAGGGAACTGCGCCAGGTGACGCCGTTCGCCGGGGTACTCTCGGCCGTCGAGCGCACCGAGGTGTACCGCACGTTCGCGGACGACGAAGAGCGGGCCGCGTGAAACGGGAGCAGTTCGAGCATGCGATTCGCGCGGCCGGGGCGGTGCTCGGAGTTCAGGAGGTGCTGGTGATCGGAAGCCAGGCGCTCCACGCGAGCGTCGCAGGGGAGCTGCCGCCGGAAGCGTCCCGCTCCATCGAGGTGGATGTCGCGGCGATGCAGGACGACGCCGACGGCCGGCTGGCCGACCTGATCGACGGATCCATCGGGGAAGCCTCGATGTTCCATGCGACCTTCGGCTACTACGCGCAGGGCGTCGTCGACACGACGGCCGTGCTGCCGGCCGGGTGGCGCGACCGGCTGGTGCGCTTCGAGTCACCGGGCACCAATGGGGTCGTCGCCTGGTGCCTGGAACCCCACGACTTGTGGGTGTCGAAGGCGATCGCCAGCCGGCCCAAGGATCTGGAGTTCTGCCGGGCCCTGGTCGACCGCGGCCTGGTGGGTGGTGCACAGCTGCGCGACCGGTTGGCATTGGTGGCCGGGCTGGACCCACGAGTCCGGGCCGCCGCGGCAGCGCGGATCCCCGCCGCATGATTGACTCCATCTCCCGCCTCGCCGCCGCCCCTTCGGCGCCACCTCTCCTCGGAGCGGCATGGTGACTCTCGAGCGCCTCAGGGCAAGCCTCGCCGACCGCTACCGCATCGAGCGGGAGCTGGGCCGGGGCGGCATGGCCACCGTCTATCTCGCCCAGGACCTCAAGCACGACCGCCGGGTGGCCGTGAAGGTCCTCAAGCCCGAACTCGCCGCGGTGCTCGGCGCCGAGCGGTTCCTCGCCGAGATCAAGGTCACGGCCAACCTCCAGCACCCCAACCTGCTGCCCCTCTTCGATTCCGGGGCATCGAATGGCTTCCTCTATTACGTCATGCCGTACCTGGAAGGGGAAACCCTCCGTACCCGGCTGGAGCGCGAGCGGCAGCTCCCGGTGGACGAGACGGTGCGCCTCGCGACGCTGCTCGCCGGCGCGCTGGACTACGCCCACGCCCGGGGGATCATCCACCGCGACCTCAAGCCCGAGAACATCCTGCTCCAGGCCGGCCAGCCGGTGATCGCCGACTTCGGCATCGCGCTGGCCGTGGCCCAGGCCGGCGGGAGCCGCGTGACCGAAACCGGCCTGTCACTCGGCACGCCGCACTACATGAGCCCTGAGCAGGCGGCGGGTGACCGCCAGCTGGATGCGCGGTCCGATCAGTACTCGCTGGGCGCGGTGATCTACGAAATGCTCACCGGCGAGCCGCCGCACACGGGGGCCACCGCCCAGGCGATCATCGCCCGGCTCATGACCGAGACGCCACGGAGCGTACGGTCCACCCGGCCGGCGGTCTCAAGGGCGGTGGACGCGGCCATCCTCCGGGCGCTGTCGAAGTCCCCGGCCGATCGCTTCCCGGGCTGCGGCGACGTCGCCCGCGGGCTCGTGACAGGGGTGACTCCCGGTGCCGTGGGCGCCATCGACCCGGCGATTCCGTGGCGCCGCGGGCGGCTGATGGCGGCCGGGGTGGTGCTCGCCGTCGCCGTCCTCGGAGCCGTCGGCCTCTCGCGGTACCTGCGCGGGCGCTCCACGACCATCGATCCCCCCGCCCCGACGGATCGCAGCATCGCGGTCCTGCCGCTGTCGAACCTGAGCGGCGATCCGTCCGACGACTATTTCGGGATCGGCCTCGCGGAGGAGATGACGCGCGCGCTCGCCCAGGCCGGCGTGCGGGTGATCGGACGGATGAGCGCCGGCGCCCTGCAGGCGCGCGGGCTCGACGAGCGCGCCATCGCCCGGGAACTCGGCGTGGCGTCGCTGCTGACCGGCTCGGTGCAGCGCGCCGCCGGCCAGGTGCGGATCAGCGTGACGCTCGCCGCGGCCGATGGCTCGGTACGTTGGACCCAGGCCTACGACCGGCCCATCACCAACGTCTTCGCGGTGCAGGACGAGATCGCCCGTCGGGTGGCAGGCGAGCTGCTCGGCGCCCTCGGCGCGGCACCGACGGGGACGCTGGTCCGGAACGAGACCTCCGACCCCGAAGCACACGCCCTCCTCCTGCAGGGAATCGTGCTCTGGAATCGGCGCACCGGACCGGCGATCCGGCAGGCGATCGGGCTCTTCGAGCGGGCCGTGGCGCGTGACCCTCGCTATGCCCGCGCGCAGGCGTGGGTCGCCCTCGCCAACAACATTTACCCCTTCTACACCGACGAGGACACGGACGGGTATCTCAACCGGGCGCTCACGGCAGCCGACCGGGCGCTCGCGATCGACTCGACCGTTGCGGAAGCCCACGCGTCAGCGGGGTCGGCCCTCATGACCCTCGGTCACATCCCGGAGTCGGAGGAACGGCTGCGTCACGCGCTCGCGCTCGATTCCTCGTTCGCCCCGTCCTGGGGCTGGTACGGCATCCTGGCGACCCGCCGCGGTAACTTCGCCGAGGCACGGCGTCGGGTGGGGCGCGCCATCGAGTTGGAGCCCGCCTCGCTGGTTTCGCGGGTGCAGCTGGCCCAGGTCATGCTCATCGAACGCCGGTACCCGGAGGCGGACTCCGCGGCGAGAACCGTGATCGCGCTGGATTCCTCATTCACCATGGGCTGGCTGCAGCACGCCGAGGCGCTCGCCGACCTGAATCGGGTGGACGAAGCGATTGGTGTCATGGAGCGGCACGTGGTCGGGCTGGCAGGTGTCCGGCCTTCCGAGCTGGAGGGCGTGCTGGCCTGGATGCTGGCGAGTGCCGGACGGATCCAGGACTCCCGCCAGGTCCTGCAGCGGCTCCGCGCGGGGCATGGCGGCCGACTGCCGCCGGTGGGCACGGTGGCCGTGGCGCTGGAGCAGCTCGGCGATCACGAAGCGGCCGTCGCCCTGCTGGGTGAGGCGGTGGCCCGGCACGATCCGTGGCTGTGGTATTCCCGCAAGCAGCAGTACGACCGGCTGCGGGCCGACCCTCGCGCGGCAGCGCTGCTGGCCCCGCTGGAGCTGAAGTGATGTGGGCGATCGAGGGCCTCGCGACCGCCTTTTCGGCGCCGACTCTCCTCGGAGCGACACGGTGACCCTCGAGCGCCTCCGGGCTTCCCTCGCCGACCGCTACCGCATCGAGCGGGAGCTGGGGCAGGGCGGCATGGCCACGGTGTACATTGCCCACGACCTCAAGCACGACCGCAAGGTCGCCATCAAGGTGCTGCGGCCCGAGCTGGCCGCGGCGCTCGGCCCCGAGCGGTTCCTGCGCGAAATTGCGACCAGGGCGAACTCCGCCATCCCCACATCCTGCCGTTGTACGATTCGGGCATCCTGCCGGACGAGCGTACGGGCGACCCAGCGGGTCGCCCCTGGTACTCGATGCCCTTCGTGGAGGGCGAATCGCTCCGCGACCGACTGAAACGGGACCGGCAGCTTCCCCTCGATGACGCCCTCCGGATCTCCACTGAGATCGCGGAAGCGCTGGCCGTTGCCCATGCCAGCGGCGTGATACACCGCGACATCAAGCCCGAGAACATCCTGCTCGAGAAAGGCCACGCCATCCTGGCGGAATTCGGGATCGCCCGGGCCGTCACCGCCGCGGACACCCAGAAGCTGACTGAAACCGGCCTGGCGATCGGCACGCCCACCTACATGAGCCCGGAAAAGTCGGTCGGTGAGGGAGACCTCGATGCCCGGAGCGACCTCTACTCGCTGGGCTGTGTGCTCTACGAAATGCTGGGGGACGAAGGGCCGGCGCCTCGGGTCAGGCCCGACTCTGGCGGCAGGGTCGGGTTGAGTGCATCGTACCGCCGGCGCATTGGACCCACGCCGTGGTCGCTTCCCCATGCAACCTCGAACCGGAGCCACCGACCCGCCATGATGACCCGCTACACACCTTCCCTGCTGCTGCTCGCGGCCTGCGGCCGGACCCCAGCCACGCCCCAGGACATCACCTTCACCGCCACGGAATTCAGATTCGCTGGCCCGGACAGCATCGCGCCCGGGGTCACCCGGATCCGGCTGGTGAATCGCGGGACCCAGGCCCATCACCTCATTCTCGCACGACTGGACGATGGGAAAACCCTCGAGGACGTGCAGGCCGCTCTGCAGAAGGACCCCAACGGCGTTCCGCCGTTCCTTTCCTTTCGCGGTGGCGCCAACATGGTCGGCCCGGGCGACTCCTCCGCCTCGGTGAACGACCTTCCGGCCGGACACTACCTGCTGTTCTGCTTCGTTCCCGATCCGGCCGACGGCAAGCCGCATTTTGCCAAGGGAATGACCAGGCAGATCGTGGCCGCGGGCCCGCGTCACGAGGCGCCGCTGCCGACCGCCGACGCGGAAGTCCGGCTCAACGATTTCACCTTCGTTACCGGGGAGTTGACCGCCGGCACCCATACCCTTCATGTCGTGAACGACGGGCCCCAGGTTCACGAGATCCAGCTGGTGCGTCTGAACGAGGCCGCCACGGCCCAGCAGTTTCTGGCCGGCATGGCACCGGGGGCGGCCGGCCCGCCTCCCGGCAAGTTCCTGGGCGGGCCCGGCGCGTTGAGCACCGGCGAGGGCAACTACTGGACGGTCACGCTGGCACCCGGGAAGTACCTGTTCCTCTGCTTCGTGCCGGACGCCGCCACCGGCGTCCCCCATTTCGCCAGGGGAATGGTGCGGGAACTGACGGTCAACTGACGGCCGCCCCTTCGGCGCCGACTCTCCTCGGAGCGGCACGGTGACCCTCGAGCGCCTCAGGGAAAGCCTGGCCGACCGCTACCGCCTCGAGCGAGAGCTGGGCCAGGGCGGCATGGCCACGGTGTATCTCGCCGAGGACCTCAAGCACCACCGTAAGGTGGCGGTGAAGGTGCTGCGCCCCGAGCTGGCCGCGGCCCTGGGCCCCGAGCGCTTCCTGCGCGAGATCGAAACCACCGCCAACCTCCGGCATCCGCACATCCTGCCGCTGTACGATTCCGGTGAAGCCCGGGATACGGGCGACCCGATGGGTCGCCCCTTCCTGTTCTATGTGATGCCGTATGTGGAAGGCGAATCGCTCCGCGACCGGCTGAATCGCGAGAAGCAACTCCCCATCGTGGACGCGCTGCAGATCGCCCGCGAGGTGGCCGATGCCCTGAGTTACGCGCACGGCCGTCAGATCGTGCATCGCGACATCAAGCCCGAAAACATCCTGCTCGAGAGCGGCCACGCGGTGGTCGCGGACTTCGGCATCGCCAAGGCCGTGCGCGTGGCGGGCGGGGAGACGCTCACCCAGACGGGGGTGCTGATCGGCACCCCCACCTACATGAGCCCCGAACAGGCCGGCGGCGAACAGGACCTGGACGGGCGGAGCGATCTCTACGCGCTGGCCTGCGTGTTGTACGAGATGCTCGCCGGGCAGCCGCCGTTCACCGGCACACCCGTGAACCTGGTGCGCCAGCACCTCCTGGTGGACCCCCCGCCCGTCACCAACTACCGGCCGGCCGTTCCCGCCGCCGTGGCGGCGGCGCTGCATCGCGCCCTGGCCAAGTCCCCGGCGGACCGTTTCAATCCGGTGGCGCAGTTCTCGGAGGCGCTGCAGCAGGTATCGACCTCCGGGAGCGCGACCCCGGGCGCGGCAGCGCCGGCCGTCGCTGCGGCTGGCGCCGCGCCCGGTTCACGTCGCCCCTGGATGATCGCGGCGGTGATCGTGGTCGGCGTCCTGATGCTGCTCTGGCGGGGGCGATCCGCCGGGCCGGCGCAGGCGGCCTCGGTGGCGGTGCTCCCCTTCGTGGACCTGAGCCCCGACCGCAGCAACGCCTACCTCGGCGACGGCGTCGCGGAGACCCTGATCAACGCGCTGGCCAATGCTCCGGGACTGAGCGTGGCGGCGCGCACTTCCGCCTTCTCGTTCCGGGACAGGGCCGAAGATGTCCGGGAGATCGGGAAGCAACTGGGCGTGGCGACCGTGCTCGAAGGCAGCGTGCAGAAGGCGGGAGACCGGCTCCGGGTCACGGCGCAGCTCATCAAGACGTCCGATGGCCTTCACCTCTGGTCGCAGAGCTTCGACCGGAGCGCGAACGACATCTTCGCGGTGCAGGACGAGGTGGCCCGTGCCGTGGTGACAGCGCTCCAGGGGGAGCTGATCGCCAAGGCCGACAGCAACGCGGTCTCCGGGGGCACCCGAAGCCCGGTCGCGTACGACGCCTATCTCCTGGGACGCTTCTACTGGAACAAGCGCACGGCGGCGGATCTGGTGCGCGCGGCGGAGTACTTCAAGCAGGCACTCCGCACCGACTCGGCCTATGCGCAGGCCTGGACCGGGCTGGCCGATTCCTACGTGCTCTTCGGGCCCGCCGAATACGCGGTGCCCGGGATCAACCAGGACTCGATCCTCACGCTCGCGGAACGCGCCGCTCGCCGGGCGATCGCGCTCGCGCCGGAGCTTGGCGAACCGCAGGCGTCGCTCGGGGAGATTCTCGAGTATCGCGGGAAATGGGAGGAGGCCGGCGAAGCCTTTCGCCGGAGCATCGCGCTCAGCCCCCGATACGCCACCGGCCACCAGTGGTATTCCTACCACCTCATGGTCTGGAACCGCTGGGACGAGGCGATCCGGGAAATGGAGCGCGCCAAAGAGCTGGACCCCCTGTCGCTGATCATCGTGGTGTCCCTCGCGATCGCCTACGATGGGGGAGATCGAGCGGCCGACGCCGCGCCGCTGTACGATCAGGCGCAGGCGCTGTACCCCGAGCATCCGCTCACCCTGTTCTTCCGGTTCGGCCATGACCTGATCCTGGGCCGAACCGGTCCGGCCGCCGCCGACTATCGCCGGGTGCTCATAGCGTACGGCTGGGACAGCACGCGAGCGGCCGGGATCGAACGCCGGCTGCGCGATCCCGCCCTGCGCACCGCGGCGGTTCGGGAGATCGCGGACACCGCCGGCCTCGAGGGCGTCCTCCTCCATCGGGTCTTCGACGGCGATGACGCCGCGATCGCCTATCTCGCCGGGCTGGTGAACGGACCCCAGCGCGAAGCAATGAACAAAGAGATCCTGCTCTGTTTCCTGGGACCCCGGCTCCGGGCCAATCCCCGGATGCAGGAGGTCCTGGTAGGATTGGGCTTCCCGCGGCTTCGAGACGGGAAAACACCTCGGTGACCGATGCCTTCGGCCGCCTCACGGCCGCCCCTTCGGCGCCGACTCTCCTCGGAGCGGCACGGTGACCCTCGAGCGCCTCAGGGCAAGCCTGGCCGACCGCTATCGAATCAATCGGGATCTGGCCAGGGACGGGATAGCAGGCGTCACACGCGTGGTGTGTCCGCCGCGAAGACGCGAAGAACGCGAAGCAGCACCTGTGGCCCTTCGCGCCCTTTGCGCCTTGGCGGTGAATGCCGTCAGGAAGCACTCATGAACCCGGTTCCAGCCTCACTCACCGCCGCGCTGGCCGACCGCTACCGCCTGGAGCGGGAGCTGGGCCAGGGCGGCATGGCGACAGTGTATCTCGCCGAGGACCTCAAGCACCACCGCAAGGTGGCGGTGAAGGTGCTGCGCCCCGAGCTGGCCGCGGCGCTCGGCCCGGAGCGGTTCCTGCGTGAGATCGAGACCACCGCCAACCTCCGCCACCCGCACATCCTGCCGCTGTACGAATCGGGCATCCTGCCTGACGATCGTACGGGCGTGCCGGACGATCGTACGGGCCGTACGGGCGACCCAGCGGGTCGTCCCTACTACATCATGCCCTACGTCGAGGGCGAATCGCTCCGCGACCGGCTGACCCGCGAGAACCAGCTCCCGATCGACGAGGCCCTGCAGATCGCCCGCGAGGTGGCCGATGCCCTGGGCTACGCCCACGAGCGGGGCGTGATTCACCGCGACATCAAGCCCGAGAACATCCTGCTGGAGCGGGGCCACGCCGTCGTGGCGGACTTCGGGATCGCGCGGGCGGTGACTACCGCCGGAGGCGACAAGCTCACCCAGACCGGGATGGCGGTCGGGACGCCGATGTACATGAGCCCGGAGCAGTCGGTGGGCGAGGGCGGCCTCGACGCCCGGAGCGATCTGTACGCGCTGGGCTGTGTGCTGTACGAGATGCTGGCGGGGGAGCCGCCCTATTCGGGGCCGACGGCCCAGGCGATCATCGCCAAGCGGTTCCGGGAGCCGGTGCCGCGGATCTCCACGCTGCGGGAGACGGTGCCGCCCGCGCTGGAGGCGGCCCTGAATCGGGTGCTGGCGAAGTCTCCCGCCGATCGATTTGTCACCGCCGAGGAGTTCGTACGGGCGCTCCCCTCCCGCCGCGACCAGCTGTCGCCGCCTGTCTCCCGATCCCGGCGCATTCGACTGGCCATGGCCGCTGTTGCGCTCGTCGCGGCGATCGCGGCCGTGTGGACGGCCGCCCGGCACTCCCGCAGCGGCGCGACCCGGGCATCGGCACCGAGATCCCTCGCCGTCCTGCCGTTCGAGACGGTGGGGAACGATACCGCAAATGCCTACTTCGCCGAGGGAATCGCGGAGGAGGTCTCCAATGCCCTCACTCAGGTCCCCGGGCTGCGGATCGCCGGCCGGCGCTCCGCCATGCGCTTCAGCGGAAAGGGCGCGACCGCCGAGGAAGTCGGCGCCGCGCTCGATGTCGACGCCGTGCTCGAGGGCACGGTGCGCCGTGCCAGGGATCGGATCCGCGTTTCGGCCGAGCTGACCAGCGCCAGCGATGGCCTGGTGCTCTGGTCCCAGAGCTATGACCGGGAGCTCAAGGACGTTTTCGCCGTGCAGGAGGAGATCGCCCGGGCCATCGCCGGTGCGCTGCAGGTCACCTTTGCGAGTGGCAACGGCGCGGGCCGGGCGGCCCGCGGTACCACCGACCTCGAGGCGTACGACCTCTATCTCAAGGGATTGTACTTCTACCGCCGGCGCACCAGCACCGCGCTCACCCAGTCGCTCGCGAGCTTCGAGCAGGCGGTGGCGCGGGACAGCACCTTCGCCGCCGCCCACGCGGCACTAGCGATGACGCTCCTCAACATGCCGTACAACTCACTGACACCCATGGGCGAGGTGCTGCCGCGGGCGCGCGCAGCCGCCCAGGGTGCGGCGCGCCTGGACCCCACGCTCGCCGAGGCGCACACCGCCCTCGGCCTCGCGCATGAGGAGGCGTTCGAGTGGGCCGAGGCAGAGACGGAGTACCGCCGCGCGATCGCGCTCGACTTGAATGGCGCGGAAGCGCCGTACCGGCTGGGCCGCATGTTCCTCTCGCAGCGGCGTGTGCCCGAGGCCATCGTGGAACTGCGGCTGGCGAAAGCGAAAGACCCCCTCTACTTCGTCACGGCCGGGTTCCTCGGCTGGGCGCTGTCCCTGGCGGGAGAGTACGATGCAGGCCTCGCAGAGGCGCGACGCGGCCTTGAACTCGAGCCCAATGCCCTGCAGCCGCTGAACATCCTTGCCTCCAGCTACTACCTCGCCAATCGCCCCGACTCCGCGGCGGTGTTTGCCCGGCGGGTAGCGGCAGCGGGTTCGAGCATCCCCGCGCGGCTCGGGGCTTCCGCCTTCGTGCTGGCGCGCACCGGCCATCGCGATGAGGCGGAGGCGCTCGTCCAGAAGCTGGAAGCTCTCCCGGCCGGCACCTGGACCCGATCGTCCGGATTGGCGTTCGGCTATCTGGGTTTCGGTGACACCACGCGCGCGCTTCTGGCCATGGAACGCGCCGCTGCCACCGACGGCGACCTGCTCGTGGCCTTCATCCGCATCATGCCGAACCTCCTGCCGTCGAACCCCCGCTTCACGGCAGTGATGAGACACTTCAATCTCGACCCGGCCCAGATGGCCGAGCCAGCCGCTCCGCCCGTGGGGCGTAGGACAGGAATACCATGACGGGCGAAGCCGCCTCCCGCCTCACCGCGGCGCTCGCCGACCGCTACCGCCTCGAACGGGAACTGGGCCAGGGCGGCATGGCTACGGTCTACCTCGCCGAGGACCTCAAGCACAAGCGCAAGGTCGCGCTCAAGGTGCTGCGCCCCGAGCTCGCCGCCGTGCTGGGCGCCGAGCGGTTCGTGCAGGAGATCACCACCACCGCCGCACTGCAGCACCCCCACATCCTGCCGCTGTTCGACTCCGGCACCGTCGACGGCTTCCTCTATTACGTCATGCCGTTCATCGACGGCGAGACGCTCCGCGCCAGGCTCGATCGCGAGACCCAGCTCGGTATCGACGAGGCGGTGAAGCTCACCATCGCGGTGGCCGACGCGCTCGACTACGCCCACCGCCATGGGGTGATCCACCGCGACATCAAACCCGAGAACATCCTGCTGCACGACGGCCGGCCGATGGTGGCCGATTTCGGGATCGCGCTGGCGCTCTCCGCCGCGGCGGGCGGGCGGATGACCGAGACGGGGCTCTCGCTCGGGACGCCGCACTACATGAGTCCCGAACAAGCCACCGCAGAGAAGGAGATCACCGCGCGCTCGGACATCTACTCCCTCGGGAGCGTGC
>CALMOP010000166.1 GCA_937871775.1 uncultured Gemmatimonadota bacterium
GGCCAGGAGACCAGGGCGGCCGTCGGCGAGCGGCCGACCACCAACTCCGAGGCGTACGAGGCCTATCTGCGGGGCAACTTCGCGGTGGCCCAGCGGACCCGCGAGATGCTTCAGCGGGCCCTCGCCGAGTACCACCGGGCGCTCGATCTCGACCCCTCGTTCAACGCGGCGCGGGCGCGAACCGGGTTCGTGCTGAGCCTGCTGGCCGATTTTGGGTGGTACCCCGCCGGCGAGACCGCCCACAGCACTATCGTGCGAGGGCTCGCCACGGTGGACTCTGCCCTGCGTCAGGACAGCACCATGGCGGATAGCTGGCTGGCGCGCTGCAGCCTGCTGTGGGAGGACTTCATCATCGGCGGCAACCAGTTGAACCAGGGGCGCTCGGCCTGCGAGCGGGCGGCCGCGATCGCACCGCGGAACGCGGAGGTCCAGAACCGGCTTGGCTGGTTGTTGCGTGAGTATCGCGACAAGGAGGGCGCCACTTCCCATGCCCGGCTCGCCCTGCAGGCCGATCCCCAGTGGCAGGTGCCACACTGGCTGCTTTCCGACCTCGCCTGGGAATCGGGCGACCTGAGGGTCGCCGCGGCGGAGCTGGATACCGTCGAGAGGCTCGCCTCCGCCTCCGTCACGGCCGCATTCGCATCTACCCTCCGGGGTCGCCTCCAGTTCCTGCAGGGGGATACCGTGGCGCTGGGAGAATCCGCGCGGCTCTCCCGCCAGCGCGGCTACGACGAGGGTGCCACCCTCCTGGAGGGGCTACTGTGGGCGAAGCGTGGTCGGCGCGACTCGGCGGCGGTGATGGCCAGCCGCTTCGAGCGGGACCTTCTTGGCAGGAAGGGCAGTCCCTACAATGACATCCTTGCCGCCCTGATCTGGCTGGCGCTCGGCGACAGCACGGGGGCCTTTCGGGCGCTGGAGCGCCGGCCCCAGCAGGTCGTGAGTCTGCTCGCGCCCGACCTCGTCGTCCTTCACGGCCATCCTCGTTACGAGGCGGTGCTGGCGGCCGCCTGGCGCCGGGTGCGGACCGATGGCCCCGAACCGCCGCGGTAGACGATCGGCAGCATCCCGGGCCCTTCCGGCGGGTCGCTGAAGCGACCGTTCCTGAGGCCCCCTGGTCACTTCAGTGACATCAGCCGAGCCGCGGCTTCAGCCGCGAGCTCGGGTCGTTTCAGCGACATGGACCGCGAGCGAGTCCCCAGGGGCGGCTTCACCCGCTAGCTCGCGCCGCCATGACCGTGTCGGAATCCCCGGCGGCCCGCCTCCAACCAGCACATTCCGTCTACCGGCCGGCCCGCGCAGCCCGCTGCAGCTCCCATTCCTTCCAGAGTGAATACACCGCCGGGATCACCACCAGGGTCAACACGGTGCTGCTCAGCATCCCGCCGACCATCGGCGCGGCGATCCGCTTCATCACGCTGGCGCCGGCACCGTGGCCCCACAGAATGGGCAGCAGGCCCGCCATGATCGCGGCCACGGTCATCATCTTGGGACGCACCCGATCCACCGCCCCTTCGACGATCGCCGCCTCGAGGTCCGCCACAGTCCGGCCCGGTCGGGCCGCCCAGGCCTGGTCGAGGTACAGCAGCATGACCACCCCGGTCTCGGCCGCGACCCCCGCCAGGGCGATGAACCCCACCGCCACCGCCACCGACCAGTTGTAGTCGAGTGCAAACAGCAGCCAGATCCCGCCGACCAGGGCGAAGGGCAGTGACAGCATCACGATGGCCGCGGATCCGAAACTGCGGAAGTTCAGGTACAGCAGCAGGAAGATGATGCCAAGTGTGGCCGGCACCACGACCCGGAGCCGGCCAGCGGCCCGTTCCAGGTATTCGTATTGACCACTCCAGGAGAGCCGGTATCCGGTCGGCAGCTGCACCATATTCTCCACCATCCGCCGGGCCTCGGTCACATAACTCGCGATATCCCGCCCCACCACGTCCACGTACACCCAGGCCGTGGGTACCGCGCCTTCGGTGCGGATCACCATGGGGCCGGCGCGCTGATGAATGGTCGCGACCTGGCCCAGGGGCACCAGGACCGGTGTCGCAGTCGCCGTCGGTCCCGCTCCCCCCATGCCCATGCCGGCCGCGCCCGACGGGGAGCTGCCCGCGGTGCCGTGGGCTGCCGGGATCAGTACATCCAGCAACCGCTCGGGATTGTCGCGCAGCTCATGGGGATACCGGATGCGGACCCCGTAGCGCTCCCGGCCCTCCACCGTCTGGGTCACGGTCATGCCGCCGATCGCGGTCGCGATCACGGTCTGCACATCACCCACATTGAGGCCGTGGCGGGCCGCTGCCTCCCGGTCGATGTCGATGTCGAGGTAGTACCCCGACTGGGCCCGCTCGGCGAACACGCTCCGGGTGCCCGGGACCATCCGTACCGCCTGTTCCACCTCCCGACCCAAGCGCTCCAGCTGGGCCAGGTCCGGGCCGAAGATCTTCACCCCGACCGGGGTGCGGATGCCGGTCGCCAGCATGTCGATGCGACCCTTGATCGGCATGGTCCAGGCGTTGGTGACGCCGGGCAGCCGTACCGCGGAATCCAGGATGGCGATGAGCCCCTCGCTGGTGAGGCCGGGCCGCCAGGCTGATTCCGGCTGGAGGGTGATGGTGGTCTCGAACATGTCGAGGCCCGCCGGATCGGTGGCGGTGCCTGCCCGCCCCGCCTTGCCCCACACGGTGACCACTTCGGGGATGCTCTTGAGGATGCTGTCCTGGATCCGGAGGATCTCCCGGGCCCGGGCCACGCTCGCGCCCGGGAGCGTGGTGGGCATGAACAGGATAGTGCCCTCATCCAGCGGCGGCATGAACTCGCCGCCGATCCGGCGCCACGGAATCCAGGTAAGGATCAATGCCGCGGCCGCGCCGGTGAGGACCGTACCCCGGTGGCGGAGCACCGTGGCGATCACCGGCCGGTACAGCCGGATCAACCCCCGGTTGATGGGGTTGGCCCGCTCGCGGAACAGCCGGCCTCGGATGAACAGGCCCATGGTCGCGGGGACCAGCGTCACGGAGAGGAGGCTGGCCGCGGCCATCGCGAAGGTCTTGGTGAAGGCCAGCGGCTTGAATAGTCGGCCCTCCTGGCCCTCGAGCGCGAACACCGGCAGGAAGCTCACGGTGATGATCAGCAGCGAGAAGAACAGCGCCGGCCCCACCTCCCGGGCGGCCCGGGCCACAATGGCCCAGCGTTCGGCGGCGGTCAGATCCCCCGTGTCGAAGGAGGTTGCGGTCCCGCCGCGGTCCGCGGTCGCTCGCTCCAGGTGCTTGTGGAGATTCTCGATCATGACGATCGCGGCGTCGATCATCGCCCCGATCGCGATGGCGATGCCGCCCAGCGACATCAGGTCGGCTCCCACGCCCACCGCGCGCATGGCGCTGAACGCCAGCAGGATGCCGACCGGGAGGGTGAGGATCGCGACCAGCGCCGAACGGGCGTGCAGCAGAAACGCGAGGCAGACCAGGGCGACGATCAGGCTCTCCTCCAGCAGCTTGCCGCGGAGGTTGGCGATGGATCGGCGGATCAGATCGCTCCGGTCGTATACCGGACGGATCACCACCCCCGTCGGGAGGCCCGGCCCGATCTCTGCCAGCCGGGCCTTGATCCCATCGATGGTGGCCAGGGCGTTCTCCCCGGACCGCATGACCACAATGCCGCCGACCGCGTCACCGCGGCCGTCCAGGTCCGCAATGCCGCGCCGCACCGCCGGGCCGACGGTAACCCGACCCAGCTCCG
>CALMOP010000167.1 GCA_937871775.1 uncultured Gemmatimonadota bacterium
GCCGAGCGGCAGCTGGTGCTGGCGCGGCAAGTGGCCCAGCAGCGGAAGCTGATCGCCAAGGAAGAGGACTACATCCGCCGCAACATCGCCGGCGTCAATTCCTCTCAGGCGAAGGGTCGCCGGGCCAAGCTGGCTCGGCTGCCGCGGCTGTCGCCGCCCCCCGGCGAAGCCGACGCCATGAGTGTGCGCTTCGAGGCCGCGGCCCGCGGCGGCGACCAGGTGCTGGTGGCGGACCGGCTCCGGGTCACGATCGGGGAGCGGACCCTCGTGTCCAGCCTCTCCGCCGTGGCCCGGCGGGGCGATGTCATCGCGCTGGTGGGCCCCAACGGCATTGGCAAGTCGACCCTGATCGCGACCCTTCTGGGCGCCCGGGCCCCTGCCGCCGGCGAGGCCCGGCTCGGCGCCGGGATCACGGCCGAGTGGTTCCGCCAGGACCTGGCCCAGGTGCCCGAGGGTCGCACGGTCTATGAATGCATCGCCGACCTGCGCGGCTCCTGGACCCGGGGCCGGATCCAGAATCACCTCGGCTGTTTCGGTTTCTCGGGCGATGAAGTGCTGCGTCAGACCGCGGTGCTGTCCGGCGGGGAACGGGCCCGGGTGGCGCTGGCGCTGCTCACCCTGGGGCAGGCCAACCTGCTGGTGCTGGACGAGCCCACCAATCACCTCGACGTGGAATCGATCGAGGCGCTGGAGGACGGATTGGAGGAGTACCAAGGCAGCGTCATCCTGGTCAGCCACGACCGGGCCTTTCTGCGGGAACTGTCGACCCGGGTCTGGGCCTTCCGGGGGGGGGACGGCCACATCGAGGACTACGGCGGGCCGTTCGTGGAGTGGGAGCAGACCCAGATCGAGCGGCGCGCCGTCGTTGCCACAACGCCGACCGCGCCGACCAGCACCCGGACCGAGGCCCGTCGGGCCGCTGCCGAGCGGCGCGAGACCGGCGAAGCGCTGCGGGCCGCGCGGCGTGACGTGGAGGCGCTGGAACAGCAGGTACACGCCGCCGAAGCCCGCATCGCCGAGCTGGAGCGAGCCCTGGCGGATCCGGCTCTATATGAAGGAGGGGCGGCCGGTGCCCGGGAGGCCGGCCGACTCAACGGGGAGCTGGCCCGGGCCCGGCGGGATCTGGATCAGGCGCTGGCGCGGTGGACCCGGGGTGTAGAGGGGCTGGAGGGGTAGGAGCAACGCGGCTCCGCTCCACCTCACGCGTTCTTCTGCTTCCCGTTGAGTCTCCCCGGGTAGGCGCTCGGTTCACGCGGCTGCCATCCTGGGGGCCATGCCGCCGAGTTGCCAAATCCCAGCGCCGAGCCGACGATTATGGGCATGCCAGACCTGCTCAATCCACCCTACTGGACCGCGGACATGGTCCGCGCGCTCCCGGACGACGGGCAGCGCTACGAGGTGGTGCACGGGGAACTGCTGGTGACCCCGTCGCCGCGGCTGTGGCACCAGGAACTGGTGACCCGCCTGGTGCTGCGTTTGGGTGCCTACCTCGAGCTGGAACGAGTCGGACACCTTGTCTGCTCGCCCGCGGATATCAGCTGGGACCCCGGTACCCTGGTTCAACCCGATGTCTTCGTGGCCGACCTGAGCGAAGCCCGTACCCTGGACTGGGCCCAAGTCCAGCATTTGCTCCTGGTCATCGAGGTCCTGAGCCCGTCCACCGCCCGCTATGACCGCTTCACCAAGCGGCGCCGCTACCAGGAGGCCGGGGTGCCGTGGTACTGGATTGTGGACCCGGACGCCCGGCAGGTCGAGGTGTGGACGCCGCCGGATCAGATGCCGCGACTGGAGCGGGAGCGGCTCAACTGGCATCCTGCCGGCGCCAGCATGCCGTGGTCCTTGGAGCTGGCGGGGTTGTTTCGGCCGCTGTAGGCCGCCGCCATCCCTGCGATCCACCCTTCGCGGCGCCTGGCGAATAGACCTCTACTTACCTCGCCTCCCTGCCAGATGGAGTAGATCCTTCGGGCGCTTCCCTCGCTGCGCTCGGGAAAAGCCGCGCCCTCAGGATGAAGTGAGAGGAGCGAAGGGCGCGCCCGATTCTGGGCACTTTGTGCAGAGCTTCCCAAGCCGCTACTGCCGGCAGGGCGCCTTCGGGTCACCGACCGGGCCGTCGAGCCGCGGACGGTGGTCCATGTTGCCGATCAGCGTGGCCGCGTCGCGCACCAGGCGGGCGACCGACGCCAGCGCCTGGTAGTCGATGTACTGCGGCTCGTCGGTCACCTGGTGGTAGTCGAGGTGCTCCCCCCGGGACAGTGACGCCGACGGAATCCCGTAGCGGGCATAGCTGTAGTGGTCGGCCCGGCAGTAATACTGCAGCGGGTGTCCCGGCGCGTCGTACTCGTAGTTGAAGGTGAACGGGGCCGGCAGGCGGGCGTTCACCGCCTCCAGGCTGTCTCCGAACTCCTTCGAGAGTCGCCGGCTGCCGATGAGCTCCAGATAGCCCGGGCCCCCATCAGGCAGGTCATCGGCTCCGCCCCGCCCGATCATGTCCATGTCGAATTCGGCCACGATCGATTCCCGGGGTACCGTGGGATGATCGGTGAACCACTCCGAACCCAGCAGCCCGAGTTCTTCCGCGGTATGGGACACGAACAGGATCGAGCGCCGGGGGCGTTCCGGGGACCGCGCCAGGGCGGCGGCGATCTCCAGCAACGCGACGGTGCCGCTGCCGTCGTCGTCGGCGCCGTTGAAGATGGAGTCCCGGCGCGGTGGGCGAAGGGCCCGCAGGCTATCCCGGATGGCTTGAATGCGCCGCTGTTCGTCGTTCGTCGCCGGGCGCTCTGGCGAGTCCGCGCCCATGGGCCGGACCACCCGATTGTAGGCCCTGAGCGAGTCGTGATCGACGGCCTGCGGCGTCAACCCGACATGGTCATTGTGGGCGGTGAGGGAGACGTACTCGCCCCGGAGCGTGGGATCGCGACCCGGCAGCACCGCGACCACGTTCCTGGCCGGGATCGCAAACGGCCGGTAACCGATTTGCACCCGCCCCGAGAGCGGCGGTCCCGCGGTTCCCGGCTGCCGTCCCTCGATCGGCCCACCCAGGATCCGGCGGCCGGCTGTATCGGTCAGGATCAGCACCAGGGGACCCGAGCCGGTCTCCGGTGGCCCCATCGAGATCCCGCCTCTCCGGATCTGGTCGACGACGGCCGGGGGGAGCCGCTCCAACATCACCGCCGCCACCCCGAACGCCTGCGCCAGCCGGGGATCGCGGAGTGCCGCCCCGAGGCCGCGGGGTGGCGTGTCGGTCGCCAGGCCGAAGACCACCAACATCCCTCGCAGTCGCTCGGCGTCGGGCCAATGCTCCGGCTGGTCCAGCAGGCCCCCGTATACCACCGGCGTGGACGTCAGCGACTCGTCGAGACTGGCCTGGCCCAGCAGCAGGAAGTCGGCACCGTACCGGAGTCGGGTAGCACCGGCCTCGAGCCAGCTGGTCGGGTCCGGGGCCATCCGGCCGAGCGGCAGGGTCTGGAAGAAGCCACCACCATCCCCCATTGGCTCCAGCCCCATGCGCTTGAACTCCGCGGCCACATAGGCGGTCGCCTGCTCGGCGCCTGGGGTCCCGGGATCGCGCCCCATCATGGAGTCGGCCGCGAGCGCGAACAGCCTGGTGCGCAGAGCTTCCGGTCGAATGGGGTCCTGGGCCCGGACCGGGGCGGCGAGCGAGAGGACCAGCACCATGACCAGCGGAGCTCCGCGTGTGAGCCCCTCGGTAGCGGTGGAGATCCGCGGTGTCCGGCGCGTCACCGGTTTCCCGCCGCCAGCTTGCGTTCGGCTAGCACCAGCTTGCCTCGAGAGAAGGGCACCACCGGGTCACCGGTGGGCTGGCCGATCTCGACTGCCTTGCGGTAGCTGGCGGCGGCCTCCTGCAGGCGACCGGTCTGGGCGTACCCATCGCCCAGACTGTCGTAGGTGTTCGCGGATTTGGGGAAGCGGTGCACATTCTCCTGGAAGGCGGCGATGGCCAGGTCTCCCTTCCCGTTCTGCAGATAGTAGTATCCCAGCCGATTGATCAGCGCCTCCGGAGTGGTGATCGAATAGCCGTAGCTTGCGGAGAGCTGGGCGAAGTGCCGGTCCACCGCCGCCACGCCCTGCTCGAACAGGGCGACCAGTTCGGGCTCCTTCAGGCGGAAGTCTGCGAAGACCCACTCGAGTCCGTCGTAGGTGGTGCGGTGCGGGTTGGATCCGTGGTCTTCGTTGGGCATGAACTGGAAGTGGGCGTGAAGCCCGGGGAGTCCGGCGCTGTCGAGGACCGCCGCCAGATCGCGGGCCCCCGCGAGCATGTGGTCACCCTCGTCGCCGGTGGCCATATAGACCCTGGCCTTGAGGTCAGGGTGACGCTTCAGGTCGTCGGGGGCCCGGCGGACCAGTTCTCCCCCGTTCCACCAGAGACTGGGGCTGATGACGACGTAGGCCTGGAACATCTCCGGCTGGGTCTCCAGCGCCTCCACCGCGAAGAGCCCGCCAAACGAATGGCCGATCAGCACCCGCAATCCGGCGCTGCGATAATGGGCCTCGACATGGGGGAAAAGCTCCTCGCGCATGAACCGCAGAAACCGCTGGGCCCCCCCGGCCGTCGGAAACTGGGCTGCCTCGACCGTGGTGACCGGCGTCAGGTCCCGGGTCCGATCGGTATTGGGGATCGCGACCAGGATGGCTTCCGGCATCCGGCCCTGATCGGTCAGGAAGCGGATGATGCCGGTGGTGTGATGGAAGTGACCGTCGCCGTCGAGCAGGTAGATCACCGGGTAGCTCGCCTTGCCACGGGCGTAGCCGTCGGGCAGGTAGATCAGGAGCTTTCGCTCCTCGCCCATGACCTTGGAGACCAGGGAATCGCGCTGTCCGATGACCAGCGCCGGTGGTGCCTGGCCCTGGAGACCCGGCGTTCCGGGCAGCAACAGTCCGAGCAGGACAGCGCTCCGAAGGGTCCACCGGCTTCCGAATGGCATCGACCGCTCCTGCATGGACAAGGGTTGAGGCGCCCGGCGGGTGAGGTCTGGCGGGTTCGGGGCCCGGGTTCAGATTACGGCAATCGGGCTGTCCCGTGTTTCACGAGGCCATCATGCCAGACATTCTGCACGACTTCCCCATCGCCGCCGAGCCGGGGCGAGTGTTCGAGGCCCTCTGCTCCCCCGCGGGGCTCAACGCCTGGTGGACCCTGGCCGCGGAAGGCGAGCCCGGCGTCGGCCAGCGGTACCGGTTGTACTTCGGGCCCGGCTACGACTGGGTCGGGGTGATGCGCCGGCACCAGCCGGGTCGGGAGGCGGAGTGGGAGATCACCGAGGCCGACGCCGACTGGCGCGGCACCAGGGTCGGTTTCCGGCTCCGGCCCGAGGGGGGTGCGACCCAGGTCGAGTTCTACCATACCGGATGGCCCGGCGTCAATTCGCACTACCGGACCTCCTGTTTCTGCTGGGCGATGTACCTCCGGTTGCTCAAGCGCCACATCGAGACCGGAGAGGTGGTGGAGTATCAGCGGCGGCTGGATGTGTAAACGCTGGCGGCCGTCGCGCGGGCCCGGTGCAGCCTACGGCTCCCGGTAGATCCGACCGCCCTTCATCACGAACACCACCTGCTGCATGAGGCGGATATCCTTGACCGGGTCGCCCGGGACCGCGATGAGATCGGCGAGCTGCCCGGCCGCCACACGGCCCCGGTCACGAACCCCCAGCAGATCCGCCGCGTTGATCGTCGCGCTCCGCAATGCGTCCACGGGCCGCATCCCCCGATCCACCAGACTGGCCAGCTCCTTCGCGTTGTCGCCATGCGGGAACACGCCGGCGTCGGTTCCGAAGGCGATCTTCACACCGGCGGCGATGGCGCGCCGCAGGCTCTCCCTGCCCCGTGGCAGTACCGTCTGGGCCTTGGCCCGGAGGGGGGCGGGCAACGCCTTCAGGTCGATGACCTCCCCGAGATAGGTGGTGGGGACCAGGTAGATCCCCCTCTCCTTCATCAAGCGTATCGCCTCATCGTCCAGCATGGAGCCGTGCTCGATCGAGGCAACCCCGGCCCCGATGGCGGCCTTGATGCCCTGGGTGCCATGGGCGTGGGCCGCGACCTTCAGTCCGTGGCGGGCGGCCTCCTCGACGATGGCACGCAGTTCCGCCTTGGAGAGCTGTTGCGCGCCGACTGATTCCTCGAACGAGAGTACTCCTGCGGTGGCGCAGACCTTGATGAACCTGGCGCCGTGCTTGATCTGGTACCGCACGGCCCGCAGCGCCTGATCCACCCCGTCGGCCACACCTTCCTCCGGTCCCAGCTCCTTCACCCCCGGGGCAAATCCGGTGACGTCGCAATGGCCACCGGTGATGCCGATCGCGTGGCCGACCGGTACGATGCGCGGCCCGTCCACGAACCCCTGATCGATCGCCTTCATCAGCGACACGTCCGCGAATCCCATGGAGCCTACGTCCCGGACGGTGGTGAAACCGGCCAGCAGGGTGCGCCGGGCGTTCCGGGCCCCCCGCAGGGCGGCATCGGCGGCGGTCTCCCGGACCTCGCGGGTGAGCCAGTCGCCCTCGAGATCCATGGTCAGGTGAGTGTGCATGTCCATCAGGCCGGGCAGCAGGGTCACATCGCCCAGGTCCCGGATAGTGGCGCCCACCGGGGTCTGCGCCGGGTTCAGTTCCCGGATCCGGTCGGAATCGATCACCACGCTCACCGGGCCGGAGATGGTGCCGGTGACCGGGTCGAACAGCCGGGCGGCGCGCAGCACGGTCGTCTGGCCGACAACCGGCTGCGCCAGCAGCAGCAGGAGGGATATCGCGAGTGCTTCGGTCCTGCGTTCGGTTCGGTGCATGGTACTCCTATGCCCGGGTGTCGAGCCCGGGTTGGTCCGGGGAAATAGCCGGGGCTCCGCCGCTCGCCAACTCGCCGCGGGGAGGCGGGCGCCGCGACCTGCCGGTCCGGTCAGACCGGCAGGCCCTCCCCGCGGTGGAGTGCGGCCCGATACTGGTCGGTGGTCCAGAGTCGCCCATCCCAGAACGCGTGCACCGCGAGCTTCCCGTCCTCATGGCGCACCGCCCAGTGATAGTATCGTGAACCCCCCGGGTCCCGGCCCAGACAGCCGCAGCGCCCGAGGATCTCCGCCCGTTCGCTGGCGTCCCAGTAGCGCCCGGCGTCTTCCGGGCCTGGTTCGGGCAGTGACTCGAGGAACAGCTCGTTGAAGGCGGTCACGAAGCGCCGGCCCGCGTCGGTCAGGGCCGGGGAAACTTTCCACAGGTACGACGCGGGTACCTCCCGTGAGAAGATCGACAACCCTACTTCGAGGACGACCGATTCCCTCAGGGCCGCGAGGACCACCGGCTCTCCGGCCCGGGCCGCCAGCCCGCTCAGCGAGTAGTCGTCCCATTCCAGCGCAACCGCCTGCGCGACCTGCACCAGCCGGGGCACGGTCCAGTCCGGGATGCTCCGTGCGAGCGCCTCGCCTAGCGGGTCCCGGGTGGTGGGCAGCAGGGCCTGGAGGTCGTTGGGGCGTCCATAGATGGCTGAACTGGTGACGGCACGGAGCCGCTGAAAGGATTGCAGCCCGGTGACCGCGGGGGCTCGCTTCGCCGGCTCGGCCTGCAGTGCCCGCATCAGGCGGAAGTACCGGCTCAGCGCTTCCGACTCGGTGTAGTACCCTTCCACCGGCACGGACGCGGGTCCCACCCGCAGTATCTTGGCCACCTCCGCCGCCGCGGCCAGCAGCTCGGTCTCCTCATGCGGGCGGACCGCGCCCCGATACAGCTCGTCCAGCCCCAGCAGGAACACCCGATCGTCGACGATGTAGTCCATGGTCCGTCGCTCCGACTCGGTCAGGGACTGACCCGCTGGAGCGGGGCGCGTCCGGCCAGCATGGTTTTCACCGCTACTATGCGGAGAACGTGCCCAACCCGCAACTCGCCACGCCCGGGGGGGGGGTCGAGGCCGGCCCCACCCCTAGCCTCCCATGCAGGTGGTCGGCATCTTCAGGTACCCCAACCCAGTCACCCCAACCCAGTCACCCATGCGCGAACTGCTCGGCCGCCTCCAATCCGCCCTGGTGGACCGCTACCGGCTCGACCGAGAGATCGGTGCGGGCGGTATGGCAACCGTCTACCTGGCCCAGGACGTCCGCCACGACCGTCAGGTGGCACTCAAGGTGCTCCGGCCCGAACTCGCCGCGGTGATCGGCGCGGAGCGCTTTCTGGCCGAGATCAAGCTGACGGCCAACCTCCAGCACCCGCACATTCTGCCGCTGTTCGACTCGGGCGAGGCGGACGGGTTCCTCT
>CALMOP010000168.1 GCA_937871775.1 uncultured Gemmatimonadota bacterium
AGCGTGATGTCGAGCTTGCCGCAGGGGACGGGATGCCCTTCGCTGGCTTCGATCTGCCGCGCCAGCCGCTGCCCCAGCTCCACCCCACGCCGCTGGACGCCCACGAGCACCACATCGGTGGTGCCGTGGCAGAGTTCTAGAAGTTCGGAAGCCATGCGGGTGAGCGCGCGGGCGACGGCCCGTTCGTCGAGCAGGGTCGAGCGGGAAGGCATGTTAAGGCCGGAAGGTAGCGGAACAGCGGGGAAAGGGGAACAGGGAACGGGAGAACGGGAGAACGGGAGAACGGGAGAACGGTATTCTGTCATCCCGAGCAAAGCGAGGGATCTCTACAGTTCTGAGCGGAGTTTGAGGGATCCCTCGTCGCTACGCTCCTCGGGATGACACCGGAGTTCCTAACCCCTATACTGGTTCGTCCCCCGCCCGTGCTTCCGCCCAGAAGGACCCAGATGGCTGAACTGCGCGACCGCCTGCAGGACGCTCTGGGCGACGCCTACCGCATCGAGCGCGAGCTGGGCGGCGGGGGGATGAGCCGGCTGTTCATCGCCGAGGAAAGCTCGCTCCACCGCCGAGTGGTGGTGAAGGTCCTGCCGCCCGAGTTCGCCAGTGAGGTGAGCGCCGAGCGGTTCCGGCGGGAAATCGAGGTGGCCGCCAATCTGCAGCATCCCAACATCCTCCCGGTGCTGGCAGCGGGCACCCGGGACGATCTGCTCTACTACGTCATCCCCTACGTTCCCGGAGAGTCCCTGCGCCACCGGCTGACCCAGCAGGGACAGCTTCCCGTCGCCGAGGCGTTACAGATTCTGCGGGAGATCGCCGACGCGCTGGCCCATGCGCACGCCGAAGGCATCATTCACCGCGACATCAAGCCCGAAAACATCCTGCTGCTGGGCGGGCACGCGGTGCTGACCGACTTCGGCGTGGCCCGGGCACTGGTCGAGGCCCGGAGCGGCGAGCGCCTGACCGAAACCGGGCTGGCCGTGGGCACGCCCGGGTACATGTCTCCCGAACAGGTGGCCGGCGACCGCCACGTGGATGCCCGGGCCGACGTGTACGCGCTGGCGGTGGTGGGCTACGAGATGCTCACCGGCAAGGCACCCTTCGAGGGCCCGACGGCGCAGGCGGTGCTGGCGGCGCACCTGACGGCCACCCCGAAGGCGCTGACCGCAGTGCGGCCGGAGGTGCCTGCGTCGGCCAGCGAGGCCATCGCCAAGGCGCTGGCCAAGAACCCGGCCGAGCGGCTGCAGACGGCGGCGGCGCTGCGGGACGCACTGCGCATCGAGAGCACCCGTCAGCCAATTGCCCGGCGCACCTGGCTCCTGTGGGGCGGAGTCGCCGCGCTGCTGCTGCTGGGAGCCGGGCTCGTGTTCAACCGGCAGAACAGGGTGGGCGCGCTCGATGCCGACCTGATTGCGGTCGCTCCCTTCGACGTACTGGCCCCCCACCTCGAGCTGTGGCGTGAGGGACTGGTGGACATCGTTTCACGGAATCTCGACGGGGCCGGCCGGCTCCGATCGATCTCTCCTACGGTGGTCATCCGGCGCTGGAGCGGCAGGGCGGATCCCAGCGCCGCGACGGCCCTGGGCACAAGCACCGGGGCGGGTCTGGTCGTGTTCCGGCGGGTGGTGGGAGCAGGCACCGACTCGATCCGCCTCACCGCCACGCTGCTCGACGTCGCCCGCGGATCGGTGCTGGCGGAACTCGATGTCCGCGACCACGCCGAGCGGCTGGACCGGGTGGCCGATTCGCTCAGCGTGGGCATCCTCCGAGAGCTGGGCCGGACCCGCCCGGTTGGGGCGGTACGGCTGGCATCACTCGGCTCCACGTCCCTGCCGGCGATCAAGCTCTTTCTCAGCGCCGAGCAGTTCTATCGTCGGGGGCAGTGGGATTCTACCCTGAGTTATGCCCGGCGGGCCGTGGCGATCGATAGCACCTTCACGCTCGCGCTCCGACGGATTTCCAACTCGCTCTGGTGGAGCAACACAAACGTCACCCCGGACCTGCTCCGGGCCGGCGCCCACAATCACGGGCTGGCCCCGCGGGAAAGCCTCCTGGTGCAGGTGGATTCGGTGTGGGGGGCCCTGAACGAGGGCAAAGCCCTGGCGTGGCCCATGCTCCGCCGTCTGGAGACCACCCTCACCGAGGTCACGAGACGGTATCCCGAGGATGCCGAAGCCTGGTACATGACCGGGGAGATGAACTTCCATTGGGGCAGCCAGGTGTCGCTGAGACGCACTCGACGGCAGGCGTTCGATGCCTTCGCGCGGGCGATCGCCCTCGACTCGGCCTTCGGCCCCGCCTACGGGCACATCGTTGGCCTGGCTCTCGGCCTGGAGGAACCGGAGCTTGCCAGGAAGTACGCCGAGGCCTACTTGCGGGTTGGAGCCGACCGGGAAGGATCAGCATCGCTTCGCGCGGCCCTCGACCTGCTGGAACATCCCGGTGCGCCGGGACCGGCGACGCGCGCGCTCTTCGATACTGCGACTGCCAGGCGAGCCTTGGAAGCCTGGCGGTACCTCCGCAGTGGCACCGACTCGGGTGAGGCGGCCGTGGCTGCGGCGCGAGCATTTACTGTTTCGCGGCATCCGAAAGACGCGGTGGATTCAGTCCAGCAGAAATGGGTCCTGCCCACAGCGCTGGCCCATCGCGGGCATCTGCGCGAAGCTGTCAAGACCATGTGGGTGGCTGGCGTCGACTCGGGGTCGGGTAACGAGCTGAACTTCCTGACACTCCTCCGGCTCGGCGCGATCCCGCCGGACTCAGCCGAGCGCTGGCTCGCCACCCGGCTTGCCCAGAAGGACGGGTGGGCCTGGGCTGGGGCTAGCTGGTGGGCCCGGCGAGCCGATACGGCGGGCTTGCAGCGGATAGCAGCGCTGGCCCGGGCCAAGTCCGGCCGGGGAGCGTCTACCACGAATAATGAGACGTTTTGGCGCTACGTCGCTGACGCCGCGGTCCCCTACCTGGCCCTGGCACGCCACGATACCGCAACTGCCTTGCGGCTGTTCGCCCAGGTGCCGGACTCCCTTTGCCGCTTTTGCATCATGGAGCGGCTGACCTTCGCCCAGCTGCTCTCGGCCAAGGGCCGAGACCGGGAAGCGGCCGCTCTGCTCGAGGACCCGCTCCACGACGCCGATACCTCCACTCCAACTGAAGTCCTCTGGGCGCTGGAGCGGGGCCGGGTGAACGAGCGGCTGGGCAAGAAGGACACGGCGGTGGAAGCTTACAGCTTCGTGGCGGCGGTGTGGCGCAACGCCGATCCCGAGCTGCAGCCTTTGGTGCAGGAGGCAAAGTCCGGCCTGGCGAGGCTCTCGGCAGAGCCCAAGCGGTGATGAACTGCACTCGAGGCGGGGCCGGAGCGTAGGGCCTCGGCCTCACCCCCGGGCCCCCTCTCCGCGTTGCGGAGAGGGGGGACCCCGACCGGGAATCCGAGAAGCAAACCTCAATCTGGGCACCAGCAGGATCTGAATGCCACCGCGTAGGGAATCACCCCCTGTCACCCTCTCCACGCTGCGGAGAGGGGGGACCCCGGCTGGGACCCTGATAGACAAACCTCGACCTTGCGACCATCAGGGCCCCGAACACCACCGCGTAGGGTATCCCCACCCGCAGATCCAGCTTCTGAACCATCAGGTAGTGGATGATCCCCAACCCGGTCGCCAGGTAGATCAGCCGGTGCAGCCGCCCCCACCGCTTCCCCAGCCGGCGGACCATGGCGTCGGTTGAGGTGAGCGCCAGCGGTATCAGCATCAGGAAGGCGATGAACCCGACCGCGATGCGGGGATGCTTCACCGTATCTGACCAGATCAGCCCGGGATCAAGCGACTGGTCGAACACGAAGTAGGTCACCGCGTGCAGCAGCACGTAGCAGAACGCGAACAGCCCCAGCATCCGGCGCACCCGGATCAGCTCGCTGTAGTGAAGCAGCTTCCGGATGGGGCTCACGGTGAGGGTGAGGAGGAGCAGCACCAGAACGGTGAGCCCGGTGGTGACCTGAATGGTCTTGACCGGATCGGCGCCGAGCGCGTCGGATGCCGGGTCGTGGGCCAGCAGCCAGGCGTGCCATCCGAGCCAGACGAGTGGCCCCAGCGCGGCGCCAAAGCCGAGCGGCTTGAGGATGCGGGTGGTGAAGGTGAGACGAGTCATGCGGGTCGTCCTGTCATCCCGAGGAGCGCAGCGACGAGGGATCCCTTCAGGTGTGCACCTGGAGGGATCCCTCGTCGCTCCGCTCCTCGGGATGACAGTTCAGAAGTTGGCCTTGAGGTCCATCCCCACATACAGCCCCGCCACCTGCTCCCCATACCCGTTGAACGGCAGGGTCGGCCGCTTGTAGAACTCCCCCAGGCGCCGCTCCCGGGCTTGGCTCCAGCGGGGGTGGTCCACGGCGGGGTTCACGTTGGCGTAGAAGCCGTATTCGTCGGGGGCCGCGACGTTCCAGGTATTGGCCGGCTGCCTGGTGGTAAACCGGATCTTGACGATTGATTTCCCGCCCTTGAAGCCATACTTCCAGGGCACCACCAGCCGCAGCGGGGCGCCGTTCTGATTGGGCAGCGGCTTGCCGTATACCCCGGTGACCAGCAGCGGCAGCGGGTGCATCGCCTCGTCCAGCCGCAGCCCCTCGACATAGGGCCAGGGAAGGATGCCGCTCTTCTGGCCCGGCATCTGGACCGGATCGCGCAGGGTCGTGAACTCGATGTATTTCGCGCGACTGGTCGGCTCCAGGCGGCTCACGATCGTGCGCAGAGGAATCCCCAGCCACGGCACCACCATGCTCCACGCTTCCACACACCGGTGCCGGTAGACCCGCTCCTCGGCGGTACCCATCGCCAAAATGGCGTCCAGATCGTAATCCGCCGGCCGAGCCACTTCGCCTTCCACCCGGACCTTCCAGGGCCGCGGACGCAGGGTGGCGGCGTAGGCCGCGGGGTCGTCCTTGGCGGTCCCGAACTCGTAGAAATTGTTGTACCCGGTCACGACCTCCCAGGGGGTCAGCTTGTCAGCCGGGTCGGCCGTCCCCAGCATCCTGGCGATCGCGCGGCGTTCTCCGGCCGACAGCAACACCCCCGCCCCGGCCAGGCTGCCGAGAAACTCCCGCCGGCTCACATAGAGCCGCTCATCCGTGATGTCGGCGGACCGGATATCGGGCGAGCGGTGGATCGGCATGAGCGGCTCCGAGAGGGGTATCGGAAAGATACGGCGCCGGAGCGAGAATCGGTTCCCCCCGCAGCCTTCCCCTGCCTCCCAGGGGTCATGGTGGGCCCCCCGGGTTCCCTTCGCCCCTCGTGTCCTTGCTGCCTTCTCTGCCTAGCACCGCGACCCGCCACCCGAACGTGAGCGAGCGCCTACTGCTTGCGCCAATCCAGGACCGTGATCACGTCTTCGACAGTGCCATCTCCGTCGAGGTCCGCCGCCTCCTGCGGCTCCAACTCCACCCAGTGCATCGTGGCACCGGCAAGCGAAAGCCGGAACTCGCTGTGATAGCCGCCCTCGGCGTCATAGAAGAGAGTGTCGTGGCCGATTGCGACCGACCCGATGGTGCTGTCTGGGGTCTCACCAGGGGCCCTCACCTCAAAAATGAACCGCCCGCCGCCCTCAATGACGATCGCGCCGCGGATGCCCGCGTCGTAGAAGCTGAAACTATTCGCGGGATTGCCCACCTCCTGCAGTTCTGCCCCCGAGAGCGCCCATCTCCCGCTGAGGGTGGCGAGGGAAAGATCTGGTCCAGTGCCGTCACCACCACAGGAGGCGAGCAGGGCCAGGACAACCAGCAACGGGTTTCGGCGCATATTCTCCTCCGGTGACAGGACAGGTCCGTCAATCACGGAGTAGTCTTGCACCGGGGGATCAAGCGGGGATCAAGGAGAACGGCGCAACAAGCCATGACTCCTTGCGCCGTTACGGACAGGGAGGGATTCGAACCCTCGTGACCCTTTTGGAGTCTACACGCTTTCCAGGCGTGCCTCTTAAACCACTCGAGCACCTGTCCCAGGTCCCGCGAGGGCGGAATTCTAGCCGCTCATTCCATGGCACGCCACCGGGGCGGGTGGGCAGGTCCGGACAGCGGCTCGTTGGTGGCGGCATACGGCACTCCCAACTACCATGACTAGGTTCCGCGCTCCGAACCGACGTGGGCATGTGCCGTCGTCTCTTTCGGCTGATCCCCGGGACCTTCCCGGGTCACTACCGCTTCAACCTTCCGGAGCCTGACATGGGCAAGCTCATTCTGGGTGGCATTCTTCTGCTGGTCTCGTTCTTCCTCATGGTTGCCCGGAGCAGCAGCCCTCCCGGCCGCAGCGGAGGCATGCTGCGCGCCTTCGCGCTGCTGTTTTCGGCGGTTGGGATGCTGGCGGTGCTGGCCGCACTGGTGGTGGTCGTGGAGCCGGGCCAGGTGGGGGTGAAGCACGCCTTCGGCACGGTCGACATGCAGTCCCTGCTGCCCGGCATTCACCTGGTGACGCCATGGTCCTCGGTGGAGCGGTACTCGACCCGCGAAGAGCAGTTCCCCCAGGCGGGCGAGCAGGTGGAGACCATCGCGGCCCTGTCCAGCGAGCAGATGGGCATGACGGTCGACGCAGGTCTGCGCTGGCAGATCAATCCTCAGGACGCCCCACACATCTTCACCGAGATCGGGACCGAAGAGCAGATCCACAGCATCGTCCGCAATGCCATTCGCAAGGGCGTGCGCGACGGCATGGTCCGCTTCTCGATCAACGACATCTCGAAGCGGACCGAGATCGCCACCGCGATGCAGGCCCTGGTCGATTCCGCGCTGATCACCCAGCCCCGCTCCGGCGTGGAGCCATTCCGGATCGCCGAGGTCACGGCGTTCTTCCTCAGGGACCTGCAGCCGCCGGAGCAGGTGATCGCGGCCATCAACGGGAAGATCGCGCAGGAACAGCAGATTCAGACCGAGCGGCACCGGGTGGAGGTGGCCCGGCTGCAGAGCGATCAGCAGCGGCTGCTGAACCAGACCCTGACGGCGGAAGCCCTGACCAAGCAGTATCTCGAAGTCCTGCACGACATGAAGGGATCCAGCAACCTGGTGATCCTGGTCCCCACCGAAGGGGGGATCCCCATGCTCGACATTGCGAAACTGCAGCAGAATCTGAAGTAGCGGGACCGATGGGTGGATTCAGGGGCCGGCATGAATGGCCGCAAAGGTACAGCGCGCCAGCATGACAAGATCCTCCCGGCCCCAGCCGCCGCCATCCCTGAGGTGTAGGCTGTAACGTTCGGTGAACCCGGCTACGCCCGCCCGAGCCCCGGATATTGCCCCGGTCATCGCTGCGAGCGTGTCGGTATCCCCGCCGGCTTCGATGGCGGTGCAGAGGGCCTCCCAGGGCTCGTCGGGGTGACGCAGGAAGGCGTAGAGACTCCAGCAGGCGCTGCTGGTGGCGTGAGAGGAGATGCCCCGCCAGGACAACCCCGGCTGGGGTGGCTCCAGCCGGAGGGCCCGGAAACTGGCGGTCGCCTCCGGGACCGGCTGCCGCGCCAGCGGCTCCAACCGCCGCACCGCCCTCGCCGTTCCCGGGTCCAGCGGCTCGACCCATTCACCCAGCTCCTCCACGAAGGCCGCGACATCGATGGGCCCGCGGCGGGCCGCGATGGCCGCGCCGCCGGCGATCAGCAGTGCGGCAGCGGTAGAGCGGGGATCCTGATGAGTGATCCGTGCCTGGTCCTCTACGATCCGCGCCAGGATTCGTGGTCGGTGCCCGTATAGCACGCCCAGTGGCCCGGCCCGCATGGCCGCCCCGTTGCCGGCGTATGGCGCCGGCAGTCCGGCCTCGTGCCAGGGCACGCCCAGGGCCAGTTGTCGGGCGGCGGCGAGAGTTGCCGGACCCGGGCCGACCAGGCTTCCCGAGGCAACCAGATTCAGGAGCCGTCGGGCGAAGTCTTCCGGGTTCCAGCGCCCGCCGGCGGCGATGCTGAGCAGCAGCTCCCGGCACAGCTGGGTATCGTCGGTCACTTGTCCAAAGCGGTGTCCTTCGGGTCCCCGGGTCGGCAGTTGGCCGGCCCTGAGGGTGGTCCGGACGTAACGCGCTGCCTCTTCCGGTGGGTGTGCCTCGACCGGTGCACCCAGGGCATCGCCGAGGGCCAGCCCCAGGAAGGAGCCGGCAACCTGATCGGCGGTGGCGTGAACTGGAGGAGCGGAGAGTCTCATGAGGCGAGTATCGGGCTTAGCTGCCAAAGCAACAAGGGGGCCGACGGCAGGGTCGGCCCCCGGGGGCGGCTCAGCGGACAGGGAGGGATTCGAACCCTC